>USPO01000100.1 GCA_900556575.1 uncultured Eubacteriales bacterium | reverse complement strand
TTGAAACAAAGTCAACGGTTTCTTTTTCAATATCCGTAAGCATTGTGGCGGCAATTCGAGACATTTTTGCCTCGGTATATCTGTAAGCTGCAGGCGGATCGCCGTCAATAGAACCGAAGTTACCCTTACCCTGAATAAGCGGATAACGCAGTGAGAACCACTGACCGAGACGAACCATTGCATCATATACGGATGCATCACCGTGAGGGTGATATTTACCGAGAACGTCACCGACGGTTGTCGCAGATTTACGGAAATCATTTTCGTATAAAAGACCGCCTTCGTACATATCATAAAGTATACGTCTGTGAACCGGCTTGAGTCCGTCACGGACATCCGGCAAGGCTCGGCTTACAATAACGCTCATTGCGTAATCGATATAAGCCTTCCTCATTTCTTGATTAAGGTCAACATTTAAAATCTTCTGGTTTTCGATTACTGACATATCAAGCTCTTTTTCTCTTGATTTTTTTGCCATATTTTCCTCCCGTTATAATCAGCCGGACATGATAGAATATCATGTGTACCGGCACTTAAAATCATTTTTCTATCTATATAATTATACCACAAATTCCTTGAAAAATCAAGAAAATATAAGCGGAAATCAATTATTTTTATATATTTTTATCTGCATACAAAGACAATTCGCTCCGATTTCTCTGTCGGAGGGTTAAAAGTCATTGACTCATATGTATCAACGGTTGTAAAACCCGCCTTTTTCAGCAGAAATGTAAGCTCTTCAACAGAATATGCACGCTGGAGATGACGTTCTTCAAAGCGTTCATATGTGCCTTCTTCCATATCATTGTAACGTACAAAGAAATTCAGAAGCATATCGGAGAGCTTATGCTTTTCGTGATAGGTGTTTTGCCACGAATAAAATATATTCGGCTCGGAATGTATAAATGTATTATTTCCGATTATATTGCTGAGTTTGTATCGTGAACTTATGTCAAAGATAAAGAGTGCATCCGGATCCATGAAACAGGTTTTTAAGCGTGTGAACAGCTTTAAAACGGCTTTCGGAGCAATCATATAGTTTATGCCGTCTATCATGCATAAGAAAGCTCCCATTGTACCGTACATATCTACATTGGTCAGATTTTGATTTAGGTACAGTATATCGAGTTCGGAGGATTTCTGACGTGCGACATTAAGCATATCTTCGGATAAATCGATGCCTGTCATATCATAACCGCGCTTTGCAAGAGGAATTGTAACGTTTCCTGTGCCGCAGGCAAGGTCACATACCAAATCCGGCGATATATCGTACATTGTAAAAATGTTTTCGATATAATCGGCAAGCTTTTCGTAATTTACATCACTGTGCATAAGGCTGTCATAAACATAAGCAAAATCGTTATAGCTCGCCATCGTGTTTCTCCTTTAATCTCCTTAATACTGTATTATACCCATCCTTGCCGTAATTCAGACATTTGTTCACGCGGCTTATTGTAGCGGTTGAAGCACCTGTTTTGTCGGCAATTTCGGTATATACCTTTTTATCGTAAAGCATACTCGCAACCTCGACACGCTGGCTCATAGAGCGAAGCTCGGCAATGGTGCATAAATCGTCAAAAAAACTTTTGCACTCTTCTTTGCTGTGAAGCTGCATAACAGCTTCATACAAAAGGTCGGTATACTCGTCATTCATGTTCTTCATAGCTGTGACCATTAATCCTTTCAAAACTATATTTTCCTATTATATATTATAGCATATTTTCATTGAAATGTAAAGGTTTGAAGTCATGTTTTTTTATTGGAACTGCCCTATAATTATAAACAAAAATTTATAATTATAAAAATTCTTCCTTTGTATTGATTTTTTTCTGAAATTCTGCTATAATAATATTAAAGAAACAAAAATGCTGATAAAGGGAGTGGAAAACTCATAATGACAATTATCGGAAATGATTGGGACGATATTTTAAAGGATGAATTCCAAAAGGATTATTATTTAAAGCTTCGGGAATTTTTAAAGGAAGAATATTCACAGCACATAATTCATCCGGATATGTATGATATATATAATGCATTGAAATGGACTTCATATGATAATACAAAGGTTGTAATACTTGGTCAGGACCCTTATCACGAGGTGGGGCAGGCTCACGGTCTTGCATTTTCTGTACAAAAAGGGGTAAAAATCCCGCCTTCACTTTTGAATATGTATAAGGAACTTAACAATGAACTGGGATGCTATATCCCGAATAACGGTTATCTCGAGAAGTGGGCAAGGCAGGGAGTTATGCTTTTAAATTCACTGCTTACTGTGCGTGACGGTGCGGCTAATTCTCACAGAAGAAAAGGCTGGGAACAGTTTACCGACAGTGTGATTAAGGCACTGAATGATCGTGAAAAGCCGGTTATATTCATGCTTTGGGGAAATAATGCCAAGGAAAAACTTCAAATTATAACGAACCCTCAGCATTATGTTCTTACAAGTGTGCATCCGAGTCCGCTTTCGGCATCAAGAGGATTTTTCGGCTGCGGTCATTTTAAGAAGGCGAATGAACTTTTAAAACGCATGGGAGAAACAGAAATTGACTGGCAGATTGAAAATATTTGAATAAAGTGAATTAAGCTGATTGTATTGGGAAGTGATTTGCAGATGATTATATTTGGCCTTACGGGCGGAACCGGTGCCGGAAAATCTTCGGTATCACAGTATCTTAAGGAAAGAGGGATATATGTGATAGATGCGGATATGACGGCAAGAAGGGTAGTAGAGCCGGGGACAAAGTGCCTCAATGCTCTTGGTGAGTATTTTGGAAATGAAATTTTAAATGGTGACGGCAGTCTGAAAAGACGCAAACTCGCCGAAATTGCATTTTCGGATGAGGAAAAGCACAAAATGCTTAACAGTATTACGCATAAATATATACAGGAAGATATTGAGGCGGAGTTTGAAAGAGAAAAACCCGATATTGCCGCAATAGATGCGGCTGTTATTATAGGCAGCAGCATGGAAAAAATGTGTGATTTTATTGTGTCTGTTTTGGCGGATAAAAATGTCAGAATTAAAAGAATAACCGAGCGTGACGGAATAACCGAGCATGAGGCGGAACTGAGAATTAAAGCACAGCCGGATGAAAGCTTCTATATTAAACATTCAAAATATGTCATACGAAATAACGGCTCATATGATGAGATGAGAGCAGAAGCTAAGGAAGTTACAGACAGGATTTTAGAGGGATTTAATATTGAGCAAAATATTTAAAATATTTCTTGCGGTATTGGCTGTTGTAATAGCTTTTATCGGAGTAAAAAGCGGGTATCATGTAGGCAAGCAGACAAATTATCCGGTTGCCTACAATGATTACATAGTTAAGTATTCATCAAAGTATAAGCTTGACAGGTATTTGGTTATGGCGGTAATAAAGGTGGAAAGTAATTTTGTTCCGGATGCACGTTCGCAGTATGCTGCGGGACTTATGCAGCTTACGGAAGAGACAGCGGATTGGAATGCAAAGGAAATGAAACTGAAGGATTATGATTATCTGGACCCCGAAACCAATATTATGATAGGGTGTCATTATTTGAGGCATCTTATTGATAAGTATGATAATACGGATACGGCACTTGCTGCATATAACGGCGGAATGGGAAATGTATCGAAGTGGCTTAAGGATTCAAGCTGCAGTGATGACGGAGTAACACTAAAGTATATTCCTTTTGAGGAAACAAGAAACTATGTAATAAAGGTAAATAAAAACTGGGAACATTATAAACAGCTTTATCAATGATGTGATAAACTGTTTTAATCAGAATAAAGAGGGCAGAAATGCCCGGAAACGGAGGCAGTTATGTCAGTAGTAATAACAATAGGAAGACAAAAAGGAAGCGGCGGTCTCGATATAGGAAAGAAGATAGCTGAAAAGCTTGGAATACCGTGCTATGATAAGGAACTTGTAGAGATGGCGGCGGAAAAGAGCAATCTTAGCCCGGAGGCATTGAAGAATGCGGATGAAAGAGCTACAAACAGCTTTTTATATTCGGTAGCAAACGGCGGACTTTCATTCCATGGACTTCATACACCGACACCGTATGATATGCCGATTAATGATAAGCTTTTCATTGCACAGTCGGAAGTTATAAAGGAAATGGCATCAAAGGGAGATTGTGTAATAGTAGGAAGAAGTGCGGATTACGTTCTTCAAGAAGAAGAAAAAGTAGATGTTTTGAGCGTGTTTATATACGGTTCACTCGATTATAGAATTAAGAGAATTTCAAATGAAACAGGACTTTCAAACTCAAAGGCGCGTGACCTTGCCGTTAAGACAGACAAACGCAGACGTACATATTATGAGTACTATACGAGCAATGACTGGGGAGTAATGAGCAATTATGATATGTGCTTAAGTTCGGAAAGGCTCGGTCTCGATGAAGCGGTTGATGTAATTATCGACTATGTAAAGAAGAAGTACAATAAGTAATTTATGATGCCGCAGAACTATGCTTTGGCGGCAGCGGAAAAAGCAGAATCAATAAAGGGAAAAGGTTTCTCGGTAAATGGGAGGCTTTTTCCCTTTTAGCAGGTCAGGTATATGCTGCAGATGTTTTGGAATTGTTGAAATTTTTTATGCTAATATACTTGCTTTTGTTTAAAAAGGGATATTATCTTGATACCCCTTTATTATATAATTATATTTAAGAAGGAGAAACTATGTTAGATATTATCAAATCCATAATTTTAGGTATTGTAGAGGGTATCACGGAATGGCTACCTGTCAGCTCTACCGGTCACTTGATACTTGTTAAGGAGCTTATGTCCGGAAATGGCTTTGTTGCGGATGCAAGCTTCTTTGATTTGTATTTATATGTCATTCAGTTCGGAGCAATTTTATCGGTTGTTACACTTTTCTTTAAAAAGCTGAATCCGTTTGCACCTTCCAAAACAAAGGAAGAAAAGAATGATACATGGCAGATGTGGTTCAAAGTTATCGTTGCCTGTATTCCGGCGGCTGTTATAGGTCTTTTGCTTGATGATTATATGGAAAAGATAGAAAATTGGGCGGTTGTATCGGCAATGCTTATAATATACGGTATTGCGTTCATAATAGTGGAAAGCAGACGCAAGAAGGAACTTGTAACCGATATGAAGTCAATGACCTATAAAACAGCATTGCTGATAGGTGCGTTTCAGGTGCTTTCGATAATTCCGGGAACATCACGTTCGGGAGCAACAATCCTCGGTGCTATTTTATTGGGATGTTCGAGAGGTGTTGCGGCGGAATTTTCATTCTTCCTTGCAATTCCGGTTATGCTCGGAGTAAGCGTTTTGAAAATCGGTAAATTCATAATGGAAGGTTCTGTTATGACGGGCTCTCATTTAACTGTACTTATCATAGGTATGCTTGTGTCATATCTTGTATCCATCGCTGCAATAAAATTCCTTATGGATTTTGTTAAGAAACATGATTTTAAGTCATTCGGATATTACAGAATAATACTTGGTATACTTGTAATTTTATATTTTACTTTAGTAGTATAAATACAGGACTTAAAGAGTAAATCATTAAGAATACATTAGGGCAGATACTCGAATTTTGTATCTGCCCTTTTAAATTAATAAAACCTGTGCTTAAACTTTATAGGAATACAGAAAAAATGACAAAAAACTAAAAAAGTATGCATAATTTGCAAATACCCCTTGAAAAATTCTAAAAATAGTATTATAATATATAATAGATAATAACGGTAGAGATATTTTAAGAATTTAATAAAAATTTCAAAGCTTGTCTGTGCCGCGGAGGGGTGTATTCCCCGAATGAATAATATACATAAAGGAGTATTAGAGAAATGAGTGCATTCATCGATCAGCTTAAGGAAAGAGCTAAGCAGGACATTAAGACAATCGTTCTTGCAGAGGGAGAGGAATTAAGAACAATCCAGTGTGCAGCTATTGTTAAGAAGGAAGGATATGCAAAGAATATTCTTTTGGGAAATCCGGAAAAGATTAACTCAATTGCAGCTGCAGAGGGTCTTGACATCGAGGGTATCGAAATTATCGATCCGGCACAGGGAAATGAAGCATATGCTGAAAAGTTTGCCGAATTAAGAAAGAAAAAGGGCGTTACAATAGAGCAGGCAAGAGAAACAGTTAAGGATCCGCTTTACTACGGAAACTGCCTCTTCTTTGTTTATGCTGTAGGAAAACTGACAAACGGCTTTCTGGCAGAC
>USPO01000099.1 GCA_900556575.1 uncultured Eubacteriales bacterium | reverse complement strand
CCGGCTGTTGAATACAGAAATGTAGGTTCAGAGCTTTATGAGGATATGCTCGACTCAATTAAGCGTGATACTGTACGTTATGTACTTTCTGTTCAGCCGAGAGCACAGATAAAGCGTGAGCAGGTTGCAAAGCCGATAGATACGGGCAGTGACGGTTCATTAAAGAATACAGGCTTCCGTGCGAAGAAAGTTCCGGGCAGAAATGATCCGTGTCCGTGCGGCAGTGGCAAAAAGTATAAGCAGTGCTGCGGAAAGAATGCTTAACTCCAAGAGGTGTTGGAGATGAAGCTTTATAAGGCATTATGTGCGAGCGGTGCCGCAACGATGATATTATTGATTGCGGCAACCGTTCTCAATGTAATAAAAAGAACCGGAGCAAGCAGCAATTCCGCCTTGATTAAGGCGGCGGAGATAATGCCTGTCATTGCTTTTTGCATGGTGGCATTATTTACAGGCTTTCTTATTGTTATGCTCCTGAAACATAAATTTGATAATAAAAGGAAGTGATTAACGATGTTGGAATACGATGAGTACAGATTAGAGCTGAACTCAATGGAGGAAGGCATTGAAGAACTGAGGGATTCACTTTGACATCGCTAATGCGAAGTCAGAGGCGGAAAAGCTGGAAGCACAGGCAGCAGAGCCGGGTTTCTGGGATGACATGGAGAATTCACAGAAGGTTCTTCAGAGAACAAAGCAGTTAAAGGATAAGGTTGAAAAATATGAAAACCTTAAAAATACTCGTGATGATGCACTTATGATGATTGAGCTTGCGGAAGAAGAAAATGATGCAAGCATGGTAGATGAGATTAAGGCAACTGTTAAGAAGCTTACAGATGCAATCGATAAGCTTACTCTTGAAACTCTCCTCAGCGGTCAGTATGATGATTCAAATGCAATTATCACACTTCACGCAGGTGCAGGCGGTACAGAGGCACAGGATTGGTGCGAAATGCTTTCAAGAATGTATCAGATGTGGGCTCAGAAGAATGGCTACAAGGTAGAAATTCTCGATACTCTTGACGGTGATGAAGCCGGAATAAAGAGTCAGACAATAGAAATCACAGGCGAAAATGCTTACGGTTATTTAAAGGCTGAAAAGGGTGTACACAGATTGGTTCGTATCTCACCGTTTAACTCAGCCGGAAAGAGAATGACATCATTCTCATCGGTTGAAGTAATGCCGGAGCTTGATGATAATATTGAGGTTGATATTCGTCCGGAAGATATTAAGATGGATGTATTCCGTTCATCGGGTGCCGGCGGTCAGCATATCAATAAAACATCATCGGCAGTAAGACTTACACATATACCGACAGGTATTGTAACATCATGTCAGACTCAGCGTTCACAGTTCCAGAACCGTGATTACGCAATGAAAATGCTTAAGGCTAAGCTTATTGAGCTTGCGGAGCAGCAGCAGAAGGAAAAGATTTCTGATATTCAGGGTGTACAGACAGAGAACGGATGGGGTAACCAAATTCGTTCATATGTTTTCCAGCCGTATACGATGGTTAAGGACTTGAGAACAGGCTTTGAAATGGGTAATATCCAGGCTGTAATGGATGGAGAAATTACAGGATTTATTAATGCATACTTAAAGGCATCAAAGCTTGGTACATTAAAGAAATAAAAATAAGGCTGCTGTTGCAGCCTTATTTTTATTGGAATGAGGAGGAAAAAACGTGAATTATAACGAAGCGATAGAGTATATTCATTCAATACCTAAATTTCGCCGTCCGCTTGGAAATGAACAGCTTGCACGTTTGCTTGCGGTATTTGGCAATCCGCAGGATAAGCTCAATGTGATACATATTGCAGGAACGAACGGAAAGGGTTCGACAGCGGCAATGCTTGCCGAAATAATGAAAAGACAGGGCTATAAAACAGGTCTTTTCACGTCCCCTTTTATAGAGGTGTTCAATGAAAGAATACAGATAAACAATAAGCTTATACCGAATGATGAACTTGCACAATATACATTAAGGGTAAGAAGAGCAATGGAGGAAAATGAAGCATATGTATCGGAATTTGCATTTATCACAGCTGTTTCATTTTTATATTTTTATGAAAATAAATGTGATTATGTGATACTTGAAACCGGTATGGGAGGAAAACTCGATGCAACCAATATTGTCAAAAATCCGAGGCTATGTATATTAACTTCAATCAGCCTTGACCATATGCAGTTTTTGGGTGATACGGTAGAAGAAATAGCAAAAGAAAAATGCGGAATAATTAAGTTCGGAGTACCGGTAGTATCATATCCGAATAATACGGTCAGGGACATAATAAAAGGGACAGCAGAAAAAATAAAATCAGAGCTTGTGTTTGCCGGAGATGCTAAAAAAACCGAAGATGGTTTTGAATATAAAGGGACACAATACAAGTTGTCACTTAAGGGAGAGTATCAGTGCAAAAATGCGGCGGTTGTGCTTGAAGCCTGCAAAATGCTTAATAAATACGGTATAGATATATCCGATAAATCAATAGAAGAGGGACTAAAAAATGCAGCGTGGATGGTTCGCTATGAATTTATAAGAGATAATCTTGTTATAGATGGGGGACACAATTCAGACGGGGTTCATGAACTGGTTAAGAGTCTGAAAGCAGACGGAAGAAAGATATTTGCGGTAACGGCAATGATGGCGGATAAAAGCGTAGAGGAGTGTATAAAAGAAATTTCCAAATGTGCGGAAAGAATGTACTGCACAGAGCTTGATATGCCGAGATGTGAAAAAGCGGAAACATTAAAGGAATATGCCGACCGTGACGGTATGAAAGCGGAGATTATAAAAAATCCGGTAGATGCGGTAAATAAGGCATTGGGCGAAGCGGATAGTGATACGCTTGTAGCGGTATGCGGTTCATTGTATCTTGCGGGAGAGATAAGAAGAAAATTTAAATAAAACAAAAGGGCAAAAGCTGAAAAGAAATTGTTTTTTAGCTTTTGCCTTTTTGTTTCAGATAAATGAAAAAAATGTATAGAATGTATTGACAAGTAATATACAGGTATGTTATAATAAAATAAAACAGGATTTAACAAAATTTAAAAAAGATAAAAATTCAGTAGTTTTGTTTATAAAAAGTTTAAACTTTTTTGATATGATGTTTATACAATTTAAATAAAGGAGATGATTTAATGAAAAAGAAATTAATGGCAGCGGCAGCAGCGGCAATGCTTGCGGCGGCGGGAACAGTTCATGCGGAGTTTTATGATGACAGAACATCGGAATATGTAGAGGGGCAAATAGAAAACGGAGTCGGATATATAGCAATATATTCTGATAGGAAGAATAACGGTGATTTTGCCGGAATGGATTACAGCATTGATGGAGATAAGATTAAGCTAAGCTACTGTGATAACAGCGTAGAAATGACCTATAATTCAAAGGAAGCTTTGTTTAACGGAGAAAAAACAGTGCTTAATAATGCTCCATATAAGGGAAATGCACAGTATGGTGAGAAAGATTTCACTTTAATCCCGATGCGTGAAACGGTTGAAATGCTTGGTGGTCATGTAAGGTATAGCGAAAATGCATATAACGAATTTGTAATTGAATTTGGACAGGATATAAAGCCTGTAAGCGGTATGGTAGGTGACAGCAGAAATAAATGGAGCATAAATGTTCCGGAAGGTTTCTATTGTTATTCAAATTCGGTTGATTCTAATATTGTAGTTTTTGATAACTATGACGGTATTCAGGTATCAGTAACACTTTTACAAGCGTGGGAAAGATTTCGTTCAGAATCAAAAAACTTAGAAGATTATCTTTCAAGATGCGAAAAGCGTGAATATAATCATGGGGAATTTAATTACAGCGGATACGGTATAGAAGGTCATATATATTCCAATCCGACGCAGGAAAAGCGTGATATGCTTAATAGCATAATAGACAGTTTTTCGGATGAATTTAATAATGGTGCGTTTGATATGAGCAATGCCAATAAAGACGGTACATCATGGGATTACAATAATATCCATGATGGATTATCGTTCGATATGCCTATAAGATGGGATATTCTTATGCAAGACGATAAATATGGGGTTTTCTATGGTATTAAGGAGATGAATAGTGTATGCGCAGGTTTTTGTTATCCGCCGAATATACGAATGCGTTCATATGTTGTAAAGGATGTAACCTCAAAGGAATATATTGAAAATCTGAATAAGATTATAGAATACTACGGGGATACAAATTTAGATGAATATATGAAAATAAGTGAGTATGAAAAATCGGAAATATGCGGCAGAGATATTGTAAAGAGAGAAAAGGTTAACTATGATGAAGATGATGCCAATAAATTTTGGATAGAAATAGATACTATATTTGATGACGGAACTAATACATATATATTAACCTTTAGGGCGTCTAACAGAAACGGTGCAACGATTGATGCTGTTAAGGAAGAGTTGTACGGGGATATAAATCAGGTATTTTCAAACCTTAGAACTATTGAGCCGAAAGGAAAAGGGGTGGAGGAAATTCGTGGTATGTTTCCTGATGAAATAACGTACGAAGAGTACGAATTTGATGGATATAAATTTAATATTCCTTCAACATTAAAAGTAGAAAGTGAAGTTGAAAAAGATATAAAATATACAATCATTTATAATAATTTATTTGATGTAGGGATTTTTATGTTTGAACATACATTAACTCCTGATGAAAATAAAGATGCATTTGAATACATTAAAGAGGGTGAAGATAAAGGCGAAATTGAAAAGATAAATATAAATGGAATCGATATGTATCGCGATAATGAATTTATTGATGCTGGTATGAATTTAATAATTTTATCAGAAGGAAAGGCATCAATAATTTATTATTGGAATGGCAGCTTAAATACACAGGCGGAAAAAGATATGGAGGCTGTGCTGAATTCGATACACAGGTGAGTTAATATACAGCTTGTGATATTGTAGATTCTGAAATATATTGAGACTGTCGTATAGTTATTTGTACGGCAGTCTTAATTGTTTTATAGTATAAATATAGTCAAAGGTGGGATTTTACAAATTTTGATGATGAGTTTAATAAAATTCTTTGAAATTATCGCTGACACATACATTTTATGCTCGTTTGGCGGCATTTCATGCTAAATATATTGATTTTTCTATTTCCATATGATACTATTAAGCTATAAAACAAGTGCAGATGTTATATGGCTCTAATGCGGCGGTTTCTGTTTTGGAATTTAATATTTCCTTAGCAGACTGCAGGCTGTCACAATCCGGCAAAAGAGAGCATTGCTTTGGTTTAAATATTAAGAAACATTGCGAGGAGGAGTATAAAGATGAAAAAGTTAAAAAGTATATTTATTTTAGTACTTACGGTACTGTGCATGGTTAATCAATATGTATGTGCTGAGGTTAATTATGAATGTTTGAGCAAAGAGGAGGAGGTAAAAAACCATTTTTCAATATATACATACATATATGAAGTTGATGGTGTGCCATATAAAGAAATACGTCCTATTGATTTATACAAAGAAGAGACCAGAGTTTTGGCTAAGAGATATGATGAAGAGACAGAAAATAAATTAATTGAAGCCTGTGGGTATGATACAGAATATCCGTTGAACATAGGCTACATTCATGAAAATGGAATATATGTTGTTGTAAATTTAGATAATGGATGGCCGTGGCGTATATGGTTTCCCGACACAAAATTATATTATTGTGATGAAAGTTTTAATTTGTTAGGAACAGAGGATTTTGGCGGAGATATTTATATATATGATATAGGATATGCTAATGGGACATATTATTGTAAATATAGAGAGATGATTAATAAGGTTAAAAATGCTGATGGAACAATTACGGAAGAAAGAAATAGGTATCATTATACAGAGCATAGCCAAGTAGATACAAGAGATGTAACAATGAAATCAAATGATCTAAAAGAGTGGATACAGACGGATGAAGAAGTGCCAAAATCAAATGGCATGGCAGTTATTCAGGGAGACAAAATATCGAGAGATGGCAAGGAAAGTTTTAGAAAAATTGCATATGAAACTGATAAGGGAAAGTATGTTGCTAATGTAGGTAAGTATATTGTATATATGAAAGGAAGGAAAGAAAAGTATGATGAAAATATGCTTTACTTTTCAAATGATGGGGTGTATTTTACAAACGTAGTAGCAAAAGACGCAATAGCAGAAACACGTATGACTAACACTAACAATTGGACAATGT
>USPO01000098.1 GCA_900556575.1 uncultured Eubacteriales bacterium | reverse complement strand
TCGTATGACAAATATCCCGAACTTTTTGAAAAGCTTTGGAATAATGCAATTGATGAGCAAAAAGACTTTAAGGTTATTTGGAATATAGGCTTCAGAGGACAGGGAGATAGACCGTTCTGGTGTGATGATCCGCAGTATGATACATCCGAAAAGAGAGGCGAGCTTATCAGCAAACTTATAAATAAGCAGTATGATATGATTGCCGCAAAGGTAGAAAATCCGGTGTGCTGTACAAATCTTTACGGTGAAATAACTGAACTTTATCGGGAAGGACATATTCATTTAAATGAAAATATAATCAAAGTATGGGCAGATAACGGTTTTGGAAAAATGGTTTCAAGAAGACGGGGAAGCTTTAATCCGAGAACACCGGCACTTCCAGATTCACCTGACGGAAAGCACGGAATATATTATCATGTATCATTCTATGACCTTCAGGCGGCAAATCATATAACGATGTTCCCTAATTCAGTTGATTTTGTAAATGATGAGCTTACAAATGCATTTGAAAAAGGGGCGAATGATTATTTGATTGTGAATGCGTCGAATATACGTCCTCATGCATACTTCCTTGATGCTGTACGTCGAATTTGGTTTGGTGAAGATGTATCCGGAGAGGAGCATAGTGAAAAGTTCTGCGGTAAATATTTTGATTATGTTGACGGTATTTCATGGTGTTATGACGAATATACGGACAGTATGCTTAAATATGGTGAGCATGAGGATGAGCATTGCGGTGAACAGTTCTATGCGTATTCGGTAAGAAATATGGCTTCACAGTGGATGAGAGATGTTAATTCGCAGAGTGCCGCAATGAACTGGCTTGCACCTGAGGCGAAATGCTTCCGTGACCAGATTGATGCAATATATAGTATTTGCAAAAACGGTGAAGAAGGCATTGAAAAAGCATATAACAGATGCTTAGATATGGATAGGGATGTATTTGAAGACAAAAAACTTTTATTTGATGCTACAATTTTCCTGCATACAAAAATACATTACTATGGAATGAAAGCACTTGAAGAATTTTGTGAAGCATATATGGCATTTGAAGAAAAGAAATATATGCGTTCATTTTATCTTTTAGGGTTGTCAGCAGAAAAGTTTGAACTTATAAATAACGAAATGAGAAATTCGGAATACGGAGTATGGAAAAATTTCTATGCAAATGAATGTCTTACGGATATGAAATTTTCAGCATATATTATTCGTTCGCTTATGTCGAGAGTAAGGGCTGAGAATGACGGAAACGGTTATTTCCATTGGCAGAGAAACGTAAGTTATGATGAAAATGACCGAAAGGTTGTTTTAATAACTAATTGGGAAAATCATATGACAGATGAGGAAATATTTAAGAACATGAAGGAAAAAGAAGATCCTTTATGGAGCTGAATAGAATCTATACTATGAGAAATACAGCTTTCAGCAGAATTAAGGAGGAGTAACATGGCAGATAAAGAAAAGAACCTTCATGAAGGACACAGGGAAAGACTCCGAGGAAAGCTGCTGAAGTCAGAAGACAGCAATATAATGGAACATGAATTGCTTGAAGCTCTGCTGTTTTATACAATTCCGGTAAGCGATACAAATCCTCTTGCACATAGGATAATAAATACCTTTGGTTCGGTAAGTGCGGCAATGCAGGCTGATATCAATGAACTTATGAAGATCCGAGGAGTGGGAAAGAAAACAGCCGAATATCTATGCATATTAGGAAAATTTGCAAGAGTATATTCGAGAGTGTGTCACCAAAAGATAAGGTATGATTTAACTTCAAGTCAACTTCATGAATATTTTAAGGATATATTTCATAATGCAGATAATGAACAGGTACATATGCTTTATCTTGATTACCATAATAATATCATTAAAAGATATTTTATGTTTGAGGGGAATTTTGAAAGCGTTGATGTTGATTTAAGAGATGCTGTAAAACAGGCACTGCTGTGTGAGGCTGAGCAAGTTGTGTGCATACATAATCATCCCAGCGGGATTGCAAAAGGTTCTGCAGCTGATAAATTCAGTACTGCAAAAATGCAGAGCGTATTTGCTAATGTCGGTATAAAATTTATAGAAAGTCTTGTTTATACCGAAAAAGCGATTTTCGGTATAATATCGAATATGTTAGTAGAGATAAGTGAGTGATATGTATAAATATAGTATTCAACACAGTGAATTTTTATTCGTTGAATTGAATATTTGGTTACCGGTATTTAACCAAATTAACCAAAACAAATTATACATTGAAAAAAAGTTTTGTTATTACACGTATTGACTTTATTTAGTTAATATGCTAAAATAATTTAAATAGATATTTTAAGGGAGGCAAACAGAATGGCAAAAGTTGCAGTTATGGGCTATGGTACAGTTGGAAGTGGAGTCTATGAGATAATTAGACGCAACAGTGAGAAGCTCAGAAGCAATACTTACGGAGAACCGGTTGAATTAAAGTATATTCTCGATATCCGTGATTTTGATGACCATCCTGAAAAAGAGCTTTTTACAAAGGAATTCAATGATATCTTAAATGATGAAGAAGTTAGTGTAGTTGCCGAAGTTATGGGCGGACTGCATCCGGCGTATGAATTTACAAAAAGCCTTTTACAGAAGGGTAAGAATGTTACAACATCTAATAAGGAGCTTGTTGCTACCTACGGTACAGAGCTTCTTAAGATTGCAAAAGAGAACAATGTAAATTATATGTTCGAGGCGAGTGTAGGCGGAGGTATTCCGATTATTCACCCTATGCACCAGTGCCTTGTAGCAAATAACATTACTCGAATTGCCGGCATTCTTAACGGTACTACGAACTATATTCTTTATCAAATGATAGAAAACGGCAAGAGCTTTGAAACAGCACTTGCAGATGCACAGGCAAACGGATTTGCAGAGAAAAATCCTGCTGCTGATGTGGAAGGTTATGATGCCTGCCGTAAGATTGCAATTTTATCTTCACTTGCATCAGGCAAGGAAGTTAACTATAATAATATCGAAACAAAGGGTATTACAGAGATTACATTAGACGATGTTAAGGCAGCGGATGATATGAACGGTGTAATTAAACTTATCGGATATTCGGATTTTCTGGAGAACGGTAAGGTTTATGCATTTGTTTCACCTATGTTCATTAAAAAGGAAAGTCCGCTTGCAGCTGTAAATGATGTATTTAATGCTATCATGGTTACAGGTGACTGTGTTGATGATGTTATGTTCTATGGTAAGGGAGCAGGTAAGATGGCTACAGCATCAGCAGTAGTTGCTGATATTTTGGATTGCATACGTCACAGCAAATCGAATAAAAACATTATTTGGACTAAGACAGAGGAAACTGTTGAAGCCGGAAGAGATGATGTTGAGTTTTCATACTTCGTTCGTGCGAAGAATACGGAGGCAGAGGTTAATGCTGCTGTTGAGGTTAAAAATATTATCACTAACGGTGATGAGGTTATCTTTATTACAGGTAAGATGACTGCCTCAAATGCTGAAGAGAAGCTTGGTAAGCTTAATACAGTGACAGCATTAAAGGTATTGGGATAATGATAAAAGTTAAGGTTCCGGCATCCAGTGCGAATATGGGTGCCGGCTTTGATACTCTCGGTGCGGCGGTCAGCCTTTATTCAAGGCTTGAAGTTGAAGAAACCGAGTGTGGATTGGTAATTGAAACAAAAAATTCAGAAAGCTTCATTCCAACCGACAAGAATAATCTTGTTTATCGTGCAATGGAAGTTGTGTTTAACGAAACAGGTTATACTCCGAGAGGATTATATATTTGTCAGGATAGCGAAATTCCGGTTACGAGAGGATTGGGCAGCAGCAGCGGTTGTATAATAGGAGGTATGCTTGCAGCAAATGTTCTTTCAGGAAGACAGCTTAGTTACAGCAAAATCCTTGATTTGGCAACAGGAATGGAAGGACATCCTGATAATGTTGCACCGGCATTGTACGGTGGCTTATGTATTTCATTGCCGCATAAGGGTCATACAATTACAAAAAGTATTAAAATAAATCCTAAAATAAAATTTGCGGTTATGATACCGGATTTCTTCGTGGCTACAAAGAAGTCAAGAGGAGTTTTGCCGGATTTGGTTCCGAGAAGAGATGCGGCATTTAATATTCAGCGTGCGACAATGTTTGCATATGCTATGGAACATGGCGATATGGATATATTGAAATATGCTGTTGATGATAAACTGCATCAGCCTTACAGGAAGAATTATGTTGAAGGCTTCGACGGAATTTTAAAGCATAGCTATGACTGTGGTGCAAGAGCTGCATATCTGAGTGGTTCGGGGCCAACAATTGTTGCGATTTTGGATGATAATTATGATGAATTTACTGAACTCATGCATCGCTATTTCAAGGCAAATTCGCATGAATGGATATGCAGGGTTTTGGATATAGATAATGTCGGAAGTGTGGTTTCCACGCTGAGATGATATAAGCAGTAAAAGCTGTTTATCTTAAAAGAGATAAAATAATGGAGGTTATATAAAAATGGCTTTAGTAGTACAGAAGTACGGCGGCACATCTGTTAAAGATGCCGAGAGAGTTATGAATGTTGCAAGACGTATTACAGATGTTTACAAAGCAGGAAATGATATAGTTGTTGCAGTATCGGCGCAGGGTGATACAACAGATGACCTTATTGAGAAAGCAAAGGAAATAAATCCGAATGCGTCAAAACGTGAGATGGATATGCTCCTTGCAACAGGTGAGCAGATTTCAATATCACTCCTTGCGATGGCAATTGAAAAGCTGGGCTGTCCGGTAATTTCACTTACAGGCTGGCAGGCAGGTGTTAAGACTGACTCACGTTACAGTGCCGCAAGAATTAGAACAATAGATACAGAGAGACTTCACAGTGAGATTGACAAGAAGAGAATTGTAATTGTTGCAGGTTTCCAGGGAATTAACAAGTATGATGATATTACAACTTTAGGAAGAGGCGGTTCAGATACTTCGGCGGTTGCACTTGCTGCAGCACTTCATGCAGATGTTTGTGAAATTTATACAGATGTTGACGGTGTATATACGGCAGATCCGAGAATTGTTAAGGATGCATGGAAGCTTGAAGAAATTTCATATGATGAAATGCTTGAATTAGCATCGCTTGGTGCAAATGTACTTCATAACAGAAGTGTAGAATTAGCTAAGAAATATAATGTAAAATTATCAGTAAGATCAAGCCTTAATAACAATGAAGGCACATACGTTAAGGAGGTAAATAAAGTGGAGAAGATGCTCGTTAGAGGCGTAACAAGAGATAATGATGTTGCAAGAATATCACTTTGCGGAGTAGTAAATGAACCAGGAAAGGCATTTACAGTCTTTAATCTTTTAGCACAGAAGGGAATAAGCGTAGACCTTATTATCCAGTCAATTGGTGATGGTCAGACAAAGGATATTTCATTTACAGTTGCTGAGGGAGATCTTCCGGCTGCCCTTGACGTTCTTGAGGAAAACAAGGAAACAATTAATGCACGTGAAATTAAAACAAGAACAGACGTATCAAAGGTATCAATTGTTGGTGCAGGTATGGTAAATAATGCGGGTGTTGCTGCTAATATGTTCGAGGCTCTTTACAATGCACATATCAATATCAGCATGATTGCAACTTCAGAAATTAAGATTTCTGTATTAGTAAACAGAAATGATGCCGAGGCTGCTGTTGTAGCTATTCACGACAAGTTCTTATCAAATAAGTAATTGTTCGTATTTGGTAGAGAGCGTTTTTTAAGCTGTCTATTAAGAGGATGTTTAAATAAAAAAACATCCTCTTTTCGATTATAACGGGCTTTTTATGAAAGGAAGTCAAATGGAAAATATAATTGTAGGAAGAAATCCTGTAATGGAGGCAATCAAATCGGGAAGAACAATTGAAAAAATACTTATAAAAAAAGGCAAGTATGAAGGTTCGATTGTTCCGATTGTGAAAAAAGCAAAAGAAGCGAGAATTATAATACAGGAAACAGAAAAAGGAAAGCTTGATGCACTTGCAGAGGGTGCGGCACATCAAGGTGTAATTGCATATGTAAGTGATTTTAAATATTGCACGGTAGCGGATATTTTGAAGAAGGCACAGGATAAGGGTGAGGCTCCGTTTGTTGTGCTTTGCGATAAAATAACAGACCCTCACAATCTTGGAGCAATAATAAGAACGGCGGAGTGTGCCGGCGTTCATGGAATTATTATTCCGAAGAGGGGCAGTGTCGGAGTAAACGGGAC
>USPO01000097.1 GCA_900556575.1 uncultured Eubacteriales bacterium | reverse complement strand
AACAGGGTTTGTCGCTTAATCCGACAAAAATCTCCGGTGCCTGCGGACGATTAATGTGCTGCTTAAAGTATGAACAGGATGTATACGAAGAACTGCTCAGGGAAACTCCGCGTCAGGGTTCAATAGTTAAAACTCCTGACGGCAAGGGAACTGTTGAAAATGTAAGCCTATTAAAAGGTCTTTGCAAGGTTTCTATTGACGGCAAGGAAAAATCCTTAAAGGAATACAAGGTATCTGATTTAAAGGTTCTTAAACGTGCCTATGGTAGTGATGAACAAAATTCGGAAACCGACTATAACTATTAATTAATATTTTGTTAAAATTCAAAAAAACACTTGAAGTATTTCACTTGATGTGATATAATATGTATCGTAAACGAAAACGTTATAAATATATTACGAGGAGGTGTATTTTGAATGGCATACAAAATTGACGCAGATACATGTATCAGCTGCGGAGCTTGTGCAGCTGAGTGTCCGGTAAGTGCTATCAGCGAAGGTGATGCAGCTTACGTTATCGATGCAGATACATGTGTAGAGTGTGGTGCTTGTGCCGGTGTCTGTCCGGTAGGTGCTCCGGCTCAGGACTAATTTAGAATAGTTATAGAAGGGACAGGGACGTTGTATACGTTCCTGCCCTTTTTCATGTTTTTAATATATACATTAGAATAGCATATGCTGTAAATAATTAATGTCATTTACAGCCTTAATATAGATTTGAATAGGAGAAATTAAACAATGAACCGAACAGGATTACGGTTTGCTGCATCATTATGTACATCTGTACTTTCAGTGGCTATACTTTCCTCATGTACACAAAATGAAAGCTTTGTAACACAAACCGAGACAGCAAGAGATGCAGCAACTGGTGAAAGCTGGACAGTAATGGTTTATATGAGCGGCGGCAGTGATGAATATGCATACGGCACAGCCTCAAATACCCTCAAAGAATTAACTGAAGTTAATTATCCGGAAAATCTGAACGTTTTGGTACAAACCGGCGGCAGTTACGGGTGGAAGGCTCAGGGAATTGATTCTAATTATATGGATAGATTTATTGCCCAAAAGGATAACTTATGCCTTTTAGAACGTACCGAGCAGGAAAATATGGCAAAGCAAGGTACATTAACGGATTATATAGACTGGTGTGTTGATACTTATCCGGCACAGCATTATGCCTTAATAATATACGGAAGCGGATCAAACAGTGCCTACGGTTATGCACATGATGAGCTATATGAAAATGACAGTCTTACACTTAATGAGTTATCAAAGGCCCTAAACAACTCCGGTACGCATCTCGATATGATAGGCTTTGACTCTGATCTATCCGCCACTGCAGAAGCTGCATCAATGTTATCAACATCTGCTGACTATCTCATTGCTTCGCAGGAATATATGGCAGAAGGCGGCTGGAACTATGCCGGATGGTTTAACTATATAAAAGAAAATCCTACATCATCAATTGAAGACATTGCAAAAGCTGCTTGTGACACTTATATGGCAAAGTGTAAAAAGTGATATGGCTACTATGTCAGTAACGAGCCTTTCCGAAATAACCAGTCTGACGCAGGCAATTGAAGGAATGTCAGGAGAGTTAAATTCAACACCAAATTCACTTGCAGACTATTCCGAATTTTCCAACGGGATAATAAATACAATAACCTTCGGTGCCAACACACCTGATGAAGGGTATTCAAATATGCTTGACATAAATGACATGGCTGTTCAAATAGGTTCAGCCGCAGACAAAACCTCCGGCAGAGTACAGGAGGAGCTTCAAAAGGCTGTTATTTATAATGTTTCCGGAAAATACAGAAACAATGCAAGCGGTCTGAGTATATTCTACCCTATCAACCAATCTTCAGATGAATTGCCGAGATATTTGGAATTTTGTCCGTTTAAAAGATATGCAGAATTTATCACCGCAACCTCTGCAAATGCAGGCACCGGAAATTCCACAACACGTAAATTCAGTGATACATCCGCTTATAAGGATTATGTAACCGAACGTGATCGTATGACACAAAAAACAGTTGCCGGAGACACCGGACTTGAGCTTAACATGGAAGGTAATATGGAAATTGTACGCCGTGTACAGCAGCGAATTTTCCAAAAATCAGATAGCGGTTATCTTTACCTTGGAAATGCATTTGAAACTGATGAACAAAAAGAAGCCGGAATATATAAAACAAAAAATAATTTCACCTTTCCTTTAATGAACGGTCACAGCATCAGTCTTAATGTTGTCTATGACTGTGAAAGCTATGCAATATATTCTGTTCCGCTAAAGGTTGACGGTGCAGTTAAAAACCTTAGAATTGCAGCTGTAAAAAAGGATGACGGAACAAGAAAATATAAATCTTTAGGCTTATACGACAGTCTTGGGGCTGGAAGCAAGTACAGCCGGCATATAACTCCATTAAGGATTTATAATCTCGTGACTCCTCTTTACAAAGAATATTCAACCGAAGAAACTGTTGAGGGTGAGTCATTTAAAACATGGCCGATAGGCTTGCACATTCAGGAAAAAAATTTGCCGGACGGTGATTACAAAACCGATTTCGAGATAGAATATATTTATGGAAATTCATTTAATTCCGGAGCAGCTGATTTTGTTTTTTACGATAATACCATATCATATAAATAAAATATTACAAGAGGCTGCAGCAAAACTCTTTGGTGTTTGCTGCAGCCCTTTATTTTTATATTCTAATGCATCTAACTATGTTAATATTATTGTTTTTAGTTCAAAAAAAGTTTACCCTTTCTTCCTTTTTAAACCATTGAATACATTCACTAACTATGCTATAATATAGATAAATTATCGGAATATTAACATACACAGTTAATTAAGAAAGGGATGATTTATATATGGACAAAAAAAATCCCGTTAATATACAGCGATTTTCCCCCGATCCTAACATAGGTCTTTCATCCGAAGAGGCTGAATTTCGTTTTAAAAACGGTGCATCAAACAAGGTTACAGAAAACGCTTCTCAATCTATCGGAAGCATTATTTTTTCAAATATATTCACTTACTTTAATCTGATATTTGTTTGTCTTGCGGCACTTTTGATTATTGTTGGTGCATACAGAGGACTTACCTTTTTGCCCGTTATAATCGCTAATACACTCATAGGAATAGTTCAGCAAATACGCTCTAAAAAAACACTTGACAAGCTTAATATGATGAATGCCCCTACTGCCCATATAATCCGCAGCGGAAAAGCAATTTATCTGCCTCCGGAAAAGGCAGTGCTTGATGATATTTCGGTTTTTAAATCCGGCAGTCTGGTTTATGCCGATGCTGTAATTGTTTCCGGTTCCGTTAAAGTAAATGAGTCACTTTTAACCGGAGAGTCGGATGAAATCACTAGAGCTCCGGGTGATACTCTGATGTCGGGAAGCTTTATAATTTCCGGAGAATGCCGGGCAAGACTCGACAAAGTCGGCGATAGTTCATACATTGCACAGCTTTCGGCTAAAGTAAAAACCAAAGATAAGCGTGAACACTCAAAAATGATGAGTGCATTAAATACGATAATAAAATTTGTGGGTGCTGCTATAATTCCGATAGGCTTGATTATGTTCTCTCAGCAATACTTTATTGAAAAAAGCGGTGCATATTCAGCTGTCTCTACAACAGTCGCAGCTTTGCTCGGAATGATTCCGGAGGGATTATATCTCCTTGCAAGTGCCGCCCTTGCCCTAAGCGTGATGCGTCTTGGAAAGCACAAAGTCAATGTTCATGATATGTCATGCGTCGAAACCCTTGCAAGAGTCGATGTGATTTGTGTTGATAAAACAGGTACTATAACAGAAAACACAATGAGTGTAAAAAGTGCTGTTCCTCTCAGCGGCATAAATGAAGACGAGCTTCACTCTCTTATAGGAAGTTTTTCCTCTGCTATGAGTACGGATAATATAACTATGGAGGCTGTAAAAAAGTATTTTGATAAATATGCGGATCTCACTCCCGAAATGGTTATTCCGTTCTCATCAAAAAATAAATACAGCGCAGCAGTCATAAAAAATCGCTCATATGTGATGGGTGCACCCGAATTAGTTCTTCGTGATGAATATTTCAAATATGAAAAACGAATAGAACATTATGCAAAAAATGGATTTAGAGTGCTTGTATTTGCAAAATACAGCGGCAATACTTTCAGTGGTCCTCTTACGGAACAAACAAAAGCATTGGGACTAATAATTTTATGCAATCCGGTACGAAAGAAAGCCGCAGCAACCTTTAAATATTTTTATCGGCAAGGTGTTGATATAAAGGTTATATCGGGAGACAATCCGGTTACCGTTTCAGAAGCAGCCAAAGAGGCAAAAATACATGGTGCAGAAAATTATATTGATGCCTCAAATCTGACAAACACCGAAGAAATCTTAGAGGCAGTAAAAAAATATACCGTATTCGGACGAGTAACTCCCGAAATGAAATGCAGCATGATTAAAGCACTTCAATCACTCGGAAAGACCGCTGCTATGGTGGGCGACGGAGTAAATGACATAATAGCCTTAAAAGAGGCAGACTGCTCCATTGCAATGGCATCAGGCAGCGAAGCAGCAAGCCATATTGCCCAAATTGTCCTTATGGAGTCAGATTTTTCAAGGCTGCCCGGTGTACTTCTCGAAGGCAGACGAGTTGTAAACAACATTGAACGCAGTGCCGGACTATTTTTAATAAAAAACATATTTTCATTTTTACTTGCGGTATTTTCCATGCTTACGGCATTCAAGTATCCGCTGCATCCATCACAGGTAACATTGATAAATATGTTTACAATAGGCACTCCGGGATTTCTGCTCGCACTTGAAAACAACAAAAGTCTAATCAAGGGCAGTTTCATATCTAATGTATTGAAAAAGGCTCTTCCGGCGGCATTAACAGACTTTATTGCAATATGTATATTGGTTTCCTACGGAAATATTCACGGACTTGACAGTTCAGTTATTTCTACAGTTACGGTATATGTAGTTGCGGCGGTCGGTTTTTTCGTACTTATCGGAATTACCCGTCCTCACAATAAATTCAGGATTGCGGTCATAGCATTAATGCTTATCGGTTTTATTCTGTCCGTATGCTTTCTTGAGTGGATATTCATGCTTTCACAGCCTACATTTAAAATTGTTCTGCTTGCGGCGGTATTCTCTGCTGCTTCTGCCGTTCTGCTTGCATTCTTAACAAAAATGTTTAATGCGGCTTATGAAAAATTCAGTTTAATGCGCAGGAGAATGCAGAAAGATAAATAAAAAAAGCCGAATTTGTCCCTTTTAACTGACAAATTTGGCTTTTTTATGTTTTTTTCGTTTTTCGTAACTTTATATGGTTATTCGTCCGAAATACTTGCATTTTATTTTTTCATATGCTATAATAATACCAACAAAGGACGAAAGAGGTATTTCAGGATGAATAAAACACTTGAACATGAGGCACTTCGATTAACACAAGAATGTTTAACACATTATTGGGAGCTGGATATTCAATTCATGCTTAACCACTGTGATGAAAATGTTTCATGGATTGGTGCTGAACAAAAGGAGTTTATACGAGGTTATGAAAATGTAAAGAAAAATTTTGATGACTTGCTTTTATATCTCCGTTCCTGCTATATGCTTAATCAGGAATTTTATGTCGCACAGAATTCAGGCAAAACCTGTACTGTTATAGGCAGATATATAGTTACAACTGACAGTTCCAATGACTATTTTCTTCAGGCACAGCAGCGCTGTACTTTCATATGGGAGTTAAAGCCGGAGGGACTAAAAATTGTACATATGCACGTTTCCAATCCAATGGGTGAATTAAAAATTGCCGAGGGCGAAAGATTTGTTAATTCATTGGGATATATGGCAAATAAATATATCGAAAGAAAAATTAAGGATGAAATGCCAAACCATCAAATAATCGTAAATGATTATGACGGCTCTTCTCATTTTCTCCGAACATCAGACATTCTCTATGTTACAGCAAACCGAAATGATTTGTTTATTACAACAATAAACGGTGAAATTCAAGCAAAAATGTCCATAAGTGACTTTATGCAGCAAACCGATAACGAATTTCTGAAAGTTCACCGAAGCTATGCCGTTAATCTTAACTATATATCAAGGTTCGAGCGATATGTTTTAACCATGAAAAATGATGATACGATACCTATTCCTGTAAAAAAATACAACTCAATTCGGGAAGAACTGCTCAAGGTACACGGTATAAATATAGATTAATGAGCAGTATTTAATTAGGCTAACCCCATA
>USPO01000096.1 GCA_900556575.1 uncultured Eubacteriales bacterium | reverse complement strand
GTTAATTCTTCTTTATAATTTTCTGATATTTGTTCCAAAACTGAACTTACAGCAGTCTTGAAAGTACTATTGTCTTTCTGTTCGGCAGCGGCTTTTTATCCGGAAAGGTTTCAAGCGTTTTTCTTCCGACTATCACAGTATTTCCCATCGTAAGTGTCCTAAACCTCTTCATATCCTCCGGAATGTGAAAGAGAAGTTCTCCGCTTCTCTTTCCTATCCCATTGTTTCTATCTATCGCTGCAACAAGTTTTAAATCAGTCCTCATCAAGTTCATCTCCGAATAAAAGTTCCTGCGCATACGGAAGTGACCTTGCCCATTCTATAAATGACACCGACCATTCTGTAAGCTTATGAAAACGTCTTTGTCCCTTTGAACACATTGCAAGAAGATTTTCATATGTCATTGTCACAGTTCTTGTCTGATTCCACGATGACGGCAGCCAGCGTATAAGCTCTTTCCAATAGCTCTTATCCTTTGTTTCAAGATATTTAATTCTCATTTCTTCAAGAAATTCAATATGCTTGTCCAAAACCTCACCAAGCGTCTTATCTCCGTAGCTAAGGCACGAATTATAGTCATCAGTTTCAAAGCACTCAAGAGTTATAGGTGTACTTGCAAGCTTATGCATTGTTGATGTGCTGTTTGCAACCGTTCCCACCTTATAAGTATCAAATTCCTTCCACCAGTACAGCGGAGCGGTTATATCAACCGATACCATAATCTGACGCATAAACTTTCTATGCTCCGAACCTGCTTTTATAAGTCTTTGGCAGAGTCCCAAATCATTCTTTCCGATAACGGCAATTCCGTTTTCCTCTGCGGTATCATTTCTTGCCCACGATTCAAGCGGATTTCTCATTCCGTGCAATGCACGCTTAATTCCGTATACCTCTGTATTCTCAAACTTCATTTATATCACCAATCAATCCTTGTTCCTTTTCATTTCAATGTACTCATCATAAGTACACATTCTGTCAATAACCGAACCGTCCGGCTGAATATCGATAATTCTGTTCGCAACAGTATTTACAAATTCATGGTCATGGCAGGCAAAAATTACATTTCCCTTGAATGCCTTTAATCCGTTGTTTACCGCTGTAATCGACTCAAGGTCAAGATGGTTTGTGGGCTGATCGAGCAAGAGTACATTTGAGCCGAAAAGCATCATTCTTGACAGCATACATCTAACCTTTTCTCCTCCCGAAAGAACCTGTACTTCCTTATATACATCATCTCCGGAGAAAAGCATACGTCCGAGAAATCCTCTTATGTATGTTTCATTCTGTGTTTCAAATCCATCGGGTGCATACTGCCTTAACCAGTCCATAAGATTCAATGTGCAGCCGTCAAAATACGCTGAATTATCTTTGGGGAAGTAGCTTCATGATGTGCTTATTCCCCATTTAACCGTACCTTCATCCGGTGTGTCCTCCTCAGCAAGTATTTGCATAAGGGCTGTTACCGCAAGTTCATTTTCTCCTATAATCGCAATCTTGTCATCATGATTCATTGTGAAGCTGATATTGTTCAAAAGCTTTTCGCCGTTTACTGTCTTTGAAACACCGTCAAGCATTAACAAATCCTTGCCTGCCTCTCTGTCCATATCAAAGCCTACGAACGGATAACGTCTTGATGATGCCGGAAGTGTTTCAACAGTCATCTTATCAAGCATTTTCTTACGACTTGTAGCCTGCTTTGATTTTGATTTATTTGCCGAGAAACGAGAAATAAAGTTCTGTAACTCCTTTATTTTTTCTTCCGCTTTCTTATTCTGCTGCTTCATCATTCTCTGAATAAGCTGACTCGATTCATACCAGAATTCATAGTTACCCATATATAGCTTAACCTTAGTATAGTCTATATCCACAATATGAGTACACACAACATTAAGGAAGTAACGGTCGTGCGATACAACTATAACCGTACCCTCATAATCAAGAAGAAAGTCCTCCAGCCACTCAATAGCCTGTAAATCAAGATGGTTTGTAGGCTCGTCCAAAAGGATAATATCAGGATTTCCGAAAAGCGCCTGTGCAAGCAGCACCTTAACCTTTCCGTTACCGTCAAGCTCCGACATATTCTGATACATTACGCTTTCATCCAAGCCAAGACCCTGGACAAGCTTTGATGCGTCACTTTCCGCCTCCCAGCCGTTCATTTCCGCAAATTCTGCCTCAAGGTCAGCCGCCCTAAGACCATCCTCATCATTGAAGTCCTCCTTCATATATAAGGCATCCTTTTCCTTCATGATGTCATAAAGCTTTTTATTTCCCATTATTACGGTATCCATTACCGAGTAGTTATCATATGCAAAGTGATCCTGCTTCAATACCGACATACGGCAGTTCGGTGCAATGCTTACCTCACCTGTTGTAGACTCAAGTTCACCTGATAATATTTTCAAAAATGTTGATTTTCCGGCACCGTTAGCACCGATAACTCCGTAGCAGTTGCCCGGTGTGAATTTCAAATTAACGTCAGAAAAAAGATTCTGACCGCTGAAATTCAGACTTACGTTTGTAACTGTTATCATTATATTCTCCATTCTGCCGTAATACGGCCTATCTGTCGCTGTTTACATATTCATTCTATTTTATTATACTATATGCCCCCTAAAAAAGCAAGCTAAATTTTATACAAAAGGGGGAGCGATACAATAAGGTATTACAGTTTTTAAGTCTAAATTAAAGCATATTGATACCCAATCCGGCTGCAATATTAATTTTTAACTTTCTTCAGCTCACATACCGCCGCACCGCATATAATCAGGAATGCACCCGCAATCTGTATCGGCAGCATTTCCTCTTTTAGAACAAAAATAGAAAATGCAACCGCCGACAGCGGCTCCAAATAACCGCATACCGCAACTGTCTGAACCCTTAGATTTCCGATTGAAGAAAAATAGAAATAGCAGCCTAACCCTGTGTTAATCAATCCCAATATTAAAATCCATACCGCATCACCGGAAGAAATATGTATAACCGCACCACTTTTTACCGATGTAAAAACAGCTACGGTCAAAAAGCTTACAAATAACTGTACCATTGAATTTTCAAGTCCCTTTATTTCCTTTGTATACTTATTGAATATGACCATAAAGGCATACATAAATGCCGATATTATTCCGCAAACAACCCCATACACCCTGATATTTTCTCCCGATACAGTTTTATTTACAAAAAATATTCCTGTCATTACAAACGCAAATCCAATAATTTTACGGAGGGTCAGCCGTTCCCTAAACAAAACCGGCGACAAAGCCATTACGATAACCGGTCCGCAATAATACAGCAGCGATGATATTCCGACTCCTATTTGTGCATAGGCTTCATAAAGGCAAATCCAGCTTATTCCCATCGCCATACCCGATAATGTTATAAACATCATATCTCTTCTGTTTTTTATAATTTTTGTTTTTCTTATTTTCAGCAAAAACAATGCAATCAGCAGAATCGAGCCTATACCTGTCCGCAAAAAAACTATTTCATAACTTTTTAGATTTATATTGCTTGCAACAATTCCGTTTGAACCAAACAGCAGCAGAGCTGTTATATATTTAATTTTATTTGCCATTCTCATTGCTCCTCTTGACTTTTTTATATTTTTAGTATATCATATACTTTAATATTACACAAGCAAATATTTTTCATATATAACATTACAAAAAGGAATGATAAAATGGAATTAAACATATCCAAATATCTGGCATTTACCGCGGCTGTCGAATACGGCAGCTTTACAAAGGCGGCAGAAATGCTGAATTATACACAATCCGCAATAAGCCGTATGATAAGCGATTTGGAAAATGAATGGAAAATTTCTCTTCTGGAGCGAAACAAATCGGGAGTTCGGCTCACCTCGGACGGCTTAAAGCTATATCCTTATGCAAAGGATATATGCGATAAATACCGTGACCTGCAAATGCAGATAGACGAACTGAACGGTCTGCAATCCGGCATTATCCGAATAGGAACTTTTTCAAGCGTCGCCACACATTGGCTCCCGAACATAATCAAGGCATTTCAGCACGATTATCCCAACATTGACTATGAAATTTTACTCGGTGACTATACGGAAATAGAAAGCTGGATTTTAGAGGGACGTGTTGACTGCGGATTTCTAAGACTTCCGGCACACAATGAACTTGAAACAATATTTTTGGAACATGACAGGCTTCTTGCCATACTTCCGGAAAACCACTATCTTGCATCAAAAGAAATAGTATCGGTTTCGGATTTATGCAGTGAACCTTTTATGCTTTTGGAAAAGGGTGCGAAGGCGGAAATTTCAGAAATATTTGAAAAAAGCGGTCTTGTACCGAAAACTCATTTTACAACCTGGGACGATTATGCCGTCATGTCAATGGTTGAAAGCGGTCTCGGAATAAGTATACTGCCCGAGCTTATATTAAAAAGAATACCTTATAAAATCATTGCAAAGGAGCTTGATATACCGGCATACAGAAATATTGGACTTGCTATGCGAAACAGCAAAACACTTTCTCTTGCGGCAAAAAAGTTTATTGAATATTTAAAATACAGATAAGGTATCTGTCATACAAAATACATCCAGGGGCTGCAGCAAAACTAAGTTCTGCAGCAGCCCCAAGAGTTTAACAGCACTCCGGCTCACAGGGCGGCGGAGGCGTTATACACGGCTTTTCACAGCAGCAGTTATTATTGCAGCATCCTCCGAAAATATTTCCGTCGGTACAGAATACCAGAACTATAATAATCAAAAGCCATATCCACCAATTGGAATTGGAGTCATTTCCGCAATTACCGAATAAACCCATCACAAACCTTCCTTTCTATATACACTATTATAACCTAAGCGCAGATGTCCATTACCTCTGAGGAGCTAACGCTCCCTGCGCATATTGCAATCTGCCGCAAGCCCTGCCTCTTACAAGTGAAGCATAAACATTGCTCCGATTTAACAATAATACATATGTTGTTCCTGACTTTAATACATAGTATGTGATACAACTCTAATTTGTGAATATATCCTTGATTTATGGGTAAACTAAAGAAAAACAAAACCGGAGGTATGAAATATGTTTCGAGGAAAGGTAGCTGTAATAGGTGCGGGTGCTGTCGGTTCCACAACAGCATATACAATAATGTGCGGTGGTCTTTTTAATGACATCGTACTTATCGACATAAACAAAGATAAAGCGGAAGGAGACGCTCTTGACATGGCACACGGAGTATCCTTCGTTAAGCCGGTAAATGTATCATGCGGCGATTACAGTGACTGCATAGATGCCGACATTGTAATCATAACAGCCGGAGCTCCCCAAAATCCAGGCGAAACAAGGCTCTCCCTTGTACAAAGAAATGTAAAAATCTTAAAAAGCATAGTTTCGTCACTGATGAAATATGTTCCGGATGATGTTATTATCCTTGTTGTATCCAACCCCGTTGACATTCTGACTTATATTACCCAAAAGCTTTCAGGATTGCCGAAAAATCAGGTTATAGGCTCGGGAACCGTACTTGATACCTCTCGTCTTAAATATATATTAAGCCGAAGACTTAACATTGATGCCCGAAACTGCCACACCTATATTATAGGTGAACATGGGGACAGCGAAGTTCCGACCTGGAGTTTAACAAACATTGCCGGTATCCCTATAACAGCATTTGACGGAATGAATGAATCTGCATTTGAGGAAATGCGTCACGAGGTCGTGCGTGCCGCATATGATATAATTGAAAAAAAGGGTGCTACTTTCTATGCCATAGCACTGGCAGTTTCCCGAATTTGTGCCTGCATAGCCGGTGAAGAAAACTCCATTTTAACCGTCTCCGCTGTTCTTGACGGTGAATATGGAATTTACGGCACTGCATTAAGCGTACCCGTAAAGCTCTCCGGAACAGGAATTGACCGAATACCCGAAATTGAATTTGCGTATGATGAACTTGACGGATTATACAACAGTGCAGATACCATGAAAAAAATCATTGAAGATTTATAAAAACACAGAAACAGCGATAATTTTTTACCGCTGTTTCTGTGTTTTTTACTTAAGCTTTCCGTATTCTTCATCAGAAACCGGCTCACACCATTCATTTGATGTACCCTCTCCCGGACACTCAACCGCTATGTGGCTGAACCAGCTGTCTGCCTTTGCTCCATGCCAATGCTTTACTTCTGCCGGAATTGTTACAACATCTCCCGGCTTAAGGCTCTGTGCCTCTTTGCCTTCTTCCTGATACCAGCCCTCACCATCAACACAGACTAATATCTGACCGCCGCCCTTTTCTGCATGATGA
>USPO01000095.1 GCA_900556575.1 uncultured Eubacteriales bacterium | reverse complement strand
GTTAATTTTAGGAGATAGGCTCCCTTTATCAACCTAAATATATTATACAAGGAAGTGATTAAATGCAGATTAAAAAGGAAAAAGGAAAACCGCTATATAAAACACTATACGAGCATTTGGTTGATGATATACTTTCCGGCAGACTTGCACCTAATTCTAAACTTTCATCACGCCGAAAGCTTGCCGAAAGTCTCGGAATAAGTACCGCAACAGTCACCGGAGCGTATAATCTTCTTATAGATAACGGCTTTGCCGTATCTTACCCCAAGCGCGGTTTTTTTGTTGCCGGAATTAATTCATCGGTTTCCGATACAGAAACACCATGGGAAAAAACAAATTACATCTATAACCTGACGTATAACTCCGCAGCACTGAACGAATTACCATATAAACAATTTAGTTCCGCTTTGAAAACTGCCGCAAACAGCTTTATAACTGACACTTCGTTTTTTGGTCATGTCAGCAAACGAGGAGAATATATACTCAGAAAGGCCCTTCTTACATTTCTTTATGCTGAACGCAGTATTCGCTGCGACATCGACCACACAGTAATAGGCAGCGGCTTTTTATATCTGATGCAGGAAATAATAATGCTTTTCAGTCCGGATACAACATTTGCAATTACAGACCCATGCGACTCTCATATCAGCGACTTACTGAAAAAACTAAACCGCCGCACCGTATTTTTAAAAAGCGGATTTGATATTGACGAACTTAATAAAAGCGATGCCGATGTACTTATTATATACCCCGAACACCATCTTCCCACAGGCGAATTTACCGACTATCACACCCGTCTGGAACTTTGCGGATGGCTAAAAGAAAAGGAAAGCCGCTATATAATAGAAAATCCTTATGATTTCTTCCTAACCTATGAAAAAGAAAAAATACGTTCCGTATTTTCTTTGGATAATACGGGAAGAGTACTGTACATAGATAACTTTGAGCATAAATTTGCTCCGGCGATAAAGACTTGTTTCTGCCTTATGCCGGATTCACTTCTTACAAGAATGAGCCGATCATATTACTGTTCCTATGCATCACGAATAGAACAGCTCGCAATTGCAGAAATGCTTTCAAACGGTTCAATGCAGAGGTATTTCTCGAAAGTAAGGGGACACTATAAAAAAATGTGCGGATATATTCGTCACTGCATAGAAATATCTCCGCTCCGAAATTTCACAAAAATTATAAACGATTATGCGGGCAGCTATTTTCTGTTGAAAATTGACAGTCCTCTGTCAAGTATCGAGTTAAAAAAACGTGCAATGAACCTTGGAATTAAGATTCTCTTTTTGGACGAGCCGACAATAAACAAACCAATCGGCAAAGACACCAAAACCGCAATTTTTGGGTTCGGTGAAATACAGTATGATGATGTCCCCAAAATATTATATCTGCTTTCACAGGCTTGGTGCGTATAAGGAAACGGCAGCTGCAAAACTTCGTGCTGCAGCTGCTCTAATATAAATTTATTTAACACCTGAACGAGCAAAAAGCCGCTTATTTCCGATAAATACACCGTACACTCCCAAATATACACCTCCGCCCACTCCGCATAGTGCCAATACCGATAATACAGTTCCCGTATTATAAGGCATTGCCCAAATAACAGCGGCAGCCATTGCAGCCGCTGCCGCTGCCGGTCTTAATATTACACCTCCGCTCAAAATTTTAAATCTCGTCATGTGCCGCAAAACCGCTATTTCTACTATCATTATGAGCAAATACGCAACATTTGAACCTATCACCGCACCGTAAATATTTATATCCGGCATTGCACACAGAAACCACATAATTATAATCTTTACTATAAATCCGCCCGTTTCTATAAGCGGAGGAAGGGACACATTTCCACAGGCTTGAATTACTGCCGAAAACATCAGCACAAAGCTTACCGTAACCACGCACGGTGCCATATATTTAAGCATATGTGCCGCCGAAGTACTTCTGAACAGCATATTCAAAAGGTCCTCCGGAATAAGCCACATCATAACCGCCGAAGGCAGCCCGATAAAAAGCGTCATTTCAATTCCCTTATTCACCGGCTCCCATGTTTTCGCAAAATTCCCCGATGCAGCGGCGGAAGCAGCCGCCGGAAGCAGGCTGACACCTATTGTTCCCAATATTCCGACCGGCAGATTAAAAATCGTCATTGCATATCCGGAAAACGCACCGTATAAAAAACGTCCCTCATCTGCAGACAAACCAGATGCTAATATCCTTGTACGCAAAACAGATGTATCGGTAACCGAAACGGCATTCATTGCCGTTTCCGCCAAAAGCAGCGGAACAGCCACCGAAAGCAGTTCTTTCATTGTTTCTCTTTTCTCTGCAAGAGATGCCCTCACCCTATATTTACAGCGTGAAACAGCATAACCACCGGCTAAAATTCCTGTTGCAATAAGTTCACCGACCGCTACTCCGGAGATTGCTCCGGCTGCCGCCGCAGCCTTTCCCGCATTAAGCATCATTACGGCAAGTGCATATCCGGCAATGAGCTTAACAGCAGCTTCCGTGACCTGAGACACCGCCGGTATATTCATGCTCGATGCACCATGAAAAAAGCTTTTATAACCCGTACCGACCGCCACAAGAAATACAGACGGTGCAGCCATGCGGATTGCCCAGACAGCCTTTTCTTCACGCATTGCCCCCGCAAAAAACGGCGCACCGAAAAACAGCAACAGACTTGCAGCCGTACCAAGCACAAACAGAACCTTCGATGCCGTATCCGTTACAAGATACGCACTTCGTTCGTCAGCCTGTGCCACCTTTTTTGAAACCGCCGTTGGTATTCCTGACATCACAAAGGCAAGAAACATCACATATATGGTAAATGCGGTATTATATACCGCCATTCCGTCCTCGTGCAAAATATATGTTAAAGGAATTTTGAATGCCGCACCGAGTATTTTTGAAACGGCATTTGCCGCCATGAGTACGACCGCTCCCTTTGCAAAGCTTTGTTTTTGCATCAGCTCTCCCCTTTCATTTGGTCTTATCATGCTAATCTTCTTTTGTGTTCCGAATCCATCCCCTTATTTTCGGGCAATGCTCAAATTCACTATTGCATTTTTTTCAAATTTATGATATACTATCTATGTTAATTCTATGTTTAACAAGCAAAAAAAATAACCTAATCAAGAGGAAATTAAAATGGCATATACAATAAAAAAAATAAGCTCGGCAAACGGCACCGTTACCGTTCCGGGCGATAAATCCATATCACATCGTGCCGTAATGCTCGGCTCACTCGCCGAAGGTACAACACGAATTACTGGCTTTCTGAGAGGTGCGGACTGCCTTTCCACAATCGACTGTTTCCGCAAAATGGGTATAGAAATTGATGATAACGGCGATGAAATCATAGTTCACGGCAAGGGACTTAACGGACTCTCCAAGCCGCAGGAAATGCTATATACAGGAAACAGCGGCACCACCACAAGACTTTTATGTGGCATTCTTTCCGGTCAGCCGTTTGATACGGATATTACGGGTGATGCATCTATATGCAAACGTCCCATGAAGCGTGTGCGTGAACCGCTTTCTCTAATGGGTGCAAAAATAGACGGTGATTTCTGCCCTCTGCATATTACCGGAACCAAACTGCACGGCATGGATTATAAAATGACTGTTGCTTCGGCACAGGTTAAAACGGCTATTCTCCTTGCCGGACTCTATGCGGATGGAGACACAATAGTTCACGAAAAAGAAAAATCCCGCGACCATACGGAATTAATGCTCTCGGCAATGGGTGCGGATTTAAATGTTGACGGAAACGATATAACACTGCGTCCCGGAAATGAATTAAAGGGACAGGATATTGAAGTACCAGGCGATATTTCCTCCGCAGCATTCTTTATGGTTCTCGGAGCGGTTATGCCAAATTCATGCATTACAATAAAGAATGTCGGTATCAACCCTACAAGAACGGGAATTATTGATGTATTCAATGCAATGGGTGCCGATATGCAGCTAATCAACAAGAGAATTGTAACAGGCGAAGAGGTTGCGGACATTGTTATCAAAACCTCTGACCTACACGGAACCGAAATAGGCGGAGACATTATCCCACGACTTATTGACGAACTTCCGGTAATAGCCGTTGCGGCTGTATTTGCCGAAGGTACAACAGTAATAAAGGATGCACAGGAATTAAAGGTTAAAGAAACCAACAGAATAAGAGCCGTTGTTGATGAGTTTTCAAAATGCGGAATCGATATTACCGAAACAGATGACGGAATGATAATCAACGGCAGAAAGCCTATAAAGGGTGCTGATTTCAAAACTTACGGCGACCACAGAATGGCAATGAGTCTTTCAATACTGGCACAACTTGCCGATGGTGACTCAACACTCGATGACAGTGAATGTGTCGCAGTATCGTACCCTACATATTTTGACGATTTTTACGGACTTGAATAATTTTACGGGGCTGTTTTTCAGCCCCATTTTTCAGTCCTTTTTACATCCATTCCGGATTAAAATGTATCTCATCATACACCGCATCCATATTATCCGCACTATGCTCTATATTTGCACTGAAACAGCGTACAATTTCAACTATATCTTCAAGGGACACATTATTATATGCAGATACCATTGCTCTTATCATTGCCGTACATACGGCGGCAAATTTCACTTTTGACAATGCGTTAAAGTCATACATCGCATTTAAATAGTACCTGTAAACGAAATACACCGCAATTTGTTCCCATACATATTCAAATTCCCCAAGCCTATTTAAGCCTGTTTTATATGTCTCGTCACTGCTTATCCTATTCCTTTTATCCGACACAAACTCTTTCCATTCATCTTCCATAGGCTCAAGCCCCGATATAAATTTAAGCATTGCATCGACCGATTTATATTCAGGTTCGTACGGCGGTATTTCTTTTATCGAATATGTATCCAATATATTCTGTGGTTCATTCATATTTATATGCTCCTGAACCTCCTTTGCATATTCCAAAGCCTGTGCTATTCTGTCCCCAATACTCAACGAACGTTCCTGCAAAATTTCAATAATTGTTTTTCTCGACCTTAAAAGACCTTCAAGCAAGAGTCTGTCCTCTTCTTCAAGTTCTTCAAGTTCTTCATCCTCTCCGTCAGTCTCCGAACAGACAAAAGAAACAGGCTCTGTATCGGACAGTATAATTCTTGCTGCCTCTTCACAGGAAAATCCGAGTCCTTTTTCAAGTAACGCTCCGTATTGTGTCCCAAACCTCGGATATTCCGTACAGACATTGCACAGCGAATCCTCACCTATGTTTATGAATATATCACATAGGTTTTCACAGTTTAAAAACGGGCATCGTCTGCCGTTCATAATAAATGTATGGTATCCGTCATCAACTGTCATTGATTTTCTTAGCCGTTCTCCGAATTTTCCGTTTGTTTCAAGGTATTTTACTGCGGAATTTTCATCTATATCCACTCCCCAGCCTATGCAGCAATTATGTTTACATGGTGAGCCTATGCACTTAAACCTGCTGTAATAATCCGGTGTTATAAGCATCATTTTCATCATCTCCCAAATATGTATTTATTACATTTTATCATATTTGCCGCTGTTTTGCAATACTATTTTAACTCTCTGCGGCATAATTCAAATTTCGGTTTGCAGAAATACTTTTCTTGAAAAACTTACGGTTTTCTCACAAAAAATCCCATTAACATATTGCATTTTCCCCGTAAATGTGCTAAAATTAAATAAAGTAACATTCAAGAGGACGGCAGACCGTTTGATGACGGTTCGCATATTATATATTTCAGCCTATCCGCCGCCGCAGACGGAGATAGATATTGCCACTTGATTTACAGAAAAATATTTAAAGGCTGCCGCAAGTCCGTACCTGCGGCAGCCTTTTGATTTATATGCTGCTGTTTTCGTAATATTTAGCCTCAAAAATGTCCTGAATTTCAGATACATATTTATGAAATTCTTCCGTTCTCTTTGTTGCCTCCGACCTTGGACGCGGCAGCTTTATTTCATTGACTGCAGCAAGCCTTGCCGGATGTGCCGATAAAATGCATATTCTATCAGACAAATAAACAGCCTCAAAAATATTATGCGTAACAAATATTATTGTTTTGTTGCTGTTTCTCCAAATTCTAAGCAAATCTGAATGAAGACTCTGCTTTGTAAACTCATCCAAAGCAGAAAACGGCTCATCCATCAAAAGTATATCCGGGTCAAGTGCCAACGCTCTTGCAATTCCTACTCTCTGCTGCATTCCTCCGCTAAGTTCATGAGGATAGCTGTCGGCGTAGCCTTCCAAATCCACTATTTTAAGCTGTTT
>USPO01000094.1 GCA_900556575.1 uncultured Eubacteriales bacterium | reverse complement strand
CGGGAACAGATACGGTCGCCATCTGCGATAGTGTCATTATACCGCCCAAAACAGCACTGACCGCCGCTCTTTTTTTGATAAACATAAAATCACTGCCTTTCTTGAATAATATATTTATTATGTATTTAGTATATCACATTCTTTTCAATATGTCAATATGTTATATTAAATTAATATAAAAAATATAACATATATATGACTCTATATATCAATTAACCCACTTTAGACAAAAAAAATATTCTAACAAGCATTTATGTTAGAACATTTTTTAATTTTATTTTATATAACAAATCAAATTTAAAGCTTTCTTACCGAATCACCCTCGATAAGTTTTACCGGAATAACGGTACTCACCGGAACATCCCTTCTTCCCTCCATCGAGGCAAGAACAGACTCCGCAGCTTTCTTTCCTATTTCATAAAAATTCTGCTCGATTGTTGTAAGCTTTATATAATCCTGTGCTTCAAACTCACTTTCCGATATATTATCGAAACCCGTAATGCTTAAATCCTCCGGTACATTTATGCCTATACGTTTGCAGGTATTGTATAATGACATTGCAATCCAATCATTCTGACATATAACCGCCGTCATTCCTCTGTCCATCATTTCAAGAATAACTTCTTTATAAAACTCAAAGCTTGTATATTCATCCGGATTTTCTTTCTTTTGCGCTCTCTTCTCAAAGTTTTCGCTAAGTCCTGTTCTGACCAGTTCCAAATCAACGGGAACTCCATGCTCGCTCATGCTCGATGCATATCCGAAATATCTGTTTTTTACGGACGTTGCACCGACAAATTCCATTGCAAAAAATCCGATTTTTCTGTGACCGTATTCAATCAGCTTATCGCAGAGAAGTTTTCCTCCCATATAGTTATCGGAAACAACATGATGAATAGGATAATTTTCAATATATTTATCCACAAGTACAATCGGCATACCATTAAAATATATATTGTTATATATTTCTATATTGCTGTTGTCACGGTTCGGATAACAAATAAGACCGTCTACCTTTTGATTTGAAAGCTCCTTTATTATTTCCGCCTCCTTTGCACTGTCACGGTAACAATTCTGAAGAGTCAACAGACATCCGTTCTGATTAAGTACCTCATTTGCACCCTTATAGCAGTCAAACATTCCTCCGTGCCGAACATCAAAAGGAATTACCATTGCTACCATTCCTGTTCCTGTTCTTACCGGTGTTTTTTCGACAACATTCTTCTTTAAATCCTCGTCACTTTCATTTCTGAGCTTATTTTTCGCATTCTCGCATACAAAGCTGCCGCATCCCCTTTTACGATATATAATGCCCATTCTTTCAAGCTCATCCAATGCTCTTATTGCGGTAATTCTGCTGACATCATACTCCTGTATAATTCTCTCCTCTGTGGCTAACGGTTTATCCTCTTCATAAGAGCCTTCCTGTATTCTCTCACAAAGCTTATCCATAACCATCTTATATAGGGGCTTTGATTTTCTCATTTTTATTCACATCCTCACTTTTATTACAACATATTTGATATATTGTTCAAGGTTTACGGAAATGACAATTACTATTACAGCAATTTGAACAACACATTTGATATACTGTTTATTATATTATATAATATTTTTTAGTAAAAGTCAAGAGATTAGTAAAAAAACGCAGTAAATTGATATGATTTTAATATCTTTGTAAAAAGACTGCGACTGCCGCAACAAATTGTCACGGCAGCCGCATTACAAAAAGAAGAGGCTTTTAATTTTTCTTAGGCTTTTCTATTTCAAAACTGCTTATATAAACAGTTTCGTCTCCGCCTGTGGACTCATCCGCCTTTACGCCATAGATGCTTATATCCATACTTTCATCCTGTCGGTTCATAAATGATGCGTCACTCACCTTTAACTCAAAGGTTTTCCACTCATTTGTACCCGTTCTGTTTATGAATACATTCTTATAGCGTTCCGTTTCCGTTGAATACGCAAACTTAAATCTCGATGTTCCGTTGTCATAATATGTTATACGAATTGTACATTCGTTTTCATCCGGCATTATGAAATCATCATCGAGAGACAGTACGCATCTCTTATCGACTCCGATTGAAATGCATTCCTTATCGGCTTTGGTTTCCACCTGTGTATATCCGTACCAATCGGGCTTCGTGCTTGTTTTTTGAGTGAAGCACTGTGCCTCATTTTTCTTCTTGAAATTGATATATGCATTGTATATTACAGGCTCTATCTTCGACTCATCAACAGGCTGTTCTTCCTTTGTCTGCTTAACAACCGTTACGCTGCTTATATATTCATCGACTCCGGCTCCGCTTTCATTTTCTGCCCATACGGTTATATCAGCTCCGTTATTCTGCATATTGTTCAATGCTGCGTCAGAAATTACAAGTGCCGCTGTTTTCCATGTATTTGTATTTGTCTTATAGATATATGACTCTCTGTAATTTCTTACTCTATCAGAATACGATACTCGGATTTTATCCGCACCGCTGTCAAAATAGCTTACTATAATTGTAAAATACTTATCTTCGGGGGTGATGTATTCATCATCGATGTCTATTCCCAAACTTCCGCCTACCGGAATATGCATTGCCTTTTCGCCGAAATAGTCCTGCTCATCGCACTTATCGCTGCTTACAATCTTTGCTTTTTGATTCTGTGCATTGCTTCCAAATGTCAGCTTTGCCGCATTTTCCAAATCGCCCAATATATTTGTACTTCCCGAACCCGATGCTTCCGCTCTGTTATATGCGGCAATCAAGCCATCGTCACCGCTTGATACAAGTGCCGCATATGGTATGGCATTTGAGTCTGCAAGCTCTCTGACCATTGCGGCAGATGAGCCGTACGGATGAGCATACAATGCCGCATATGTCACATTTACCATATCTCTTCTTGTCAGCAGCGGGTTATCTTCACTGTCTGTCATTTCAAGGGTAATTGCGGTCTGCAATGCCGTATTGTACAAATCTCCGGATTTTTCATATCCCATTGCTCTTAAATAGAATGTGCATAACTGCTGCATTGTCACATACTTTTTTCCGCCGAACCATTCACCGCTTTCTCCCGCAGCAATTCCGTTCTTATATGCATAGCCTATATACGGTTTTGCCCAGTCGCTTACATCAGGAAACGGACACTCGTTATTTTCATTAATCGCTTCCTGTGACTTTCCCATAAAGCGAACAACCATTGCGGCGGCTTCCTCTCTTGTAAGCATCATATCAAAGCCGGGATTAAACGACTCCTTTGAAACACCGTCCATAAGACCGAGTCTGTTTAATAAAAGTGCCTTTGTATCGTCTGTTTTCTCTGCCGCAAATACCGATGAAGCCGGCAGCATAGAAAGAATTGTCAATATAGCTGCTGCTTTTTTTATTTTCATAATCTTCCTCCATTCTGCCGCGGTTTATTTACCGTAAACCTCTATTTCCCAAATATTATTATACTTATTTACATTTGAGCCGTTTCCGTTATAGCGTACATATCTTCCGTATGCAAATGATTCGGGTTTATATTCCTCAAATTCCTGAGTTTTTCCGCTGTTCTGTGCCTTAATAATCTGAGTCCAGTTTTCTCCGTCCTCACTTATTTCAACCGTAAACGGATATATTCTCGATTCACCGGCATTAAACGAAATCTTCATGCTGTCAACTATTCTGTTTGAGCCTAAATCCATAACAAGTGAATGTTCGCCCTCTGCCGCCCAGCGTGTTGTTCTGCTTCCGTCAGTTGCATTCGTTGCGGGATTTTGTGCCTGTTCACCTGTTGCCGACACACTGTAAATATTCAATTTAACTGTTTCTGCGGTTGAATCCTTAGGAGTATCCGCCATCTTAGGAACAGAAATTGTCAATGTTCTCGTCTTATACTTCCATGTAATATCCGAACCGAGTGCCTTTCCTATAAAGTCCGACGGAACGCATATTGAGTTTCCGACTTTCTTTACGGCTCCGGACATTTCTACCGAACGTCCGTCAACATTTGCAACATTACTTCCCACCGTTACAAACAAGCTCTTATCCGCAGATGTTACAGAAAGCGAATTTTCCGTTTCCTCTATCGGGTATCCAAACTTTTTCAAAACAACATTGAACGGTACATAAATCTGACTTCCCTGCATAAACGGTGATGCATCATTGAATACCAGTTTACCTGTTCCCGCCTTAACAATAATATTCTCGTCAAGTACAAATTCACGGAGTTTTGACTCCTTTGTCTTTACATAAGTAGTGGATGATAAATCAAGGTTATCTCTCCATTCACCTCCGCCGAGTGATGAAGGTGCCTCCGCCGCATTTGTTTTCATATAATTACAGCCTATAAATGAGCCGCTTCCTCCGTTTGAATCTCCCAAACGCTCGGAATACTTATTTATTTTTGAATTAAATACCTTAAGCTTTCCGGAATTTACTATAAAGTCACGCTTTATCTGCGATGCAAAGTTACCGCATTGAATTTCAACCGTTCCGCTTCCGTTCAAATCCGTAAAGCTTTCGAGTCCGCCCCATACAGCACAGCCGAAAAGAGTTATTTTCTTATTGAAATTCTTTGTTGTTTCTATTCCTATCGCATCCATTCCATGACTTGTAATACCTACAAGCTGTGTATTGATAAAATCAAAACCGCCGTCACCTATATCATCAAGTAGGAATGCAACTCTTGAGTTATCGGAACCGTAGCCGAGTGAAAGACCTGTCGGAGCCTTTCCGTCCTGAGATGTAAGTGTAAGACCGGCACCGCCCGGAAAAACGAAGTTATTGTAAAAGAGAATATTCTGAGCATCTCCAATCCAGAATGCCTCATAGTTCTTCTTCATTATTCCTTCAACCTGGTTTGTTTCTTCTTTCCACTTTGCAACAGCCGCCTCCGAGCCGTCACCCTTTGAAGGACCTGTTGTCCAGCTTCCCCATTTTGACTCAAAGCCCGAATTAACCGTATTATAGTTCATCTGCGTATTTGAAATGATTACATTCTCACTTCCGCCTCCGACAAATATTCCTCGTCTCCACGAATGTCCCGAAACATATTCAACATAAGCATTATCACACTTCGTACTTGCCAAATCAACCATTGAATAAGCCATTCTGAATGCTATATTTATTATACTTACATTTTCTCCGTCACCGCGGATAGCATAAGGATACGGCACAGGTTCAAGATAATCCTGTTCCGGATAGTCAAAGGCAATACCTCTCACTATTGAATTTGCTTTAAGAGTAATCAACGCCGCACCGTTTTCACTGCCTTTTCCGGCATATACCTCTACGGTAGTTCCAACCTTGATAGGCTGTTGCGGTGTATCGAGTGTACCTCTTAATTCAACTCCGGAAGGAACGGTAACACCGGATTTCATTGCACAAAAGCCCGACGGAATAAGGACTATACCTCCGCCCTCACTTCCTGCCTTGTCAAGTGCCTTCTGTATAGCCGGAGAATCGTCTGTTACTCCATCGAGTACCGCACCGAAATCCTTTATGTTATACAATACCGCACGAGCCGGCTTTTTATCGAGCAATTCCATCTTAGGGAACTTCTTTGCTCTTTCCATTTCAACCGGTGAATCATCTATAATGACTTCCTTGCTGCTGTTGTTCTCTATGGTTTCTGTTTCCTTAAATTTGCAGCCGATAACGCTGCCTCCGCTGAATTTTCCATAAGAAATTTGCGGTGCCGTTCCGTTAAGATTACAGTTTATAAGACTTGCATAGCCGGAGGAAATTTCTGTTTTTCCTTTTTCTATGTCAATGTTCTGTCCCATAAAAATGCCGTTTCCTTCATTAAGAATTGCATCCTCGTTTGCGGTAATTCTGCACTCGTTCAGATGAACCTTTGAATCAAAAGTTCTGTTCATTACAAATCCGTTTTCACAATTATCTATGTCTACCTCTGTGAAAACAACACCGGCATTTGACGTATTTTCAATTTCTATACCTATATAGCAATCCTTATAGCTCAATCCGTAGTTTTCACCGTTCGGGAAGTTATCCTTTAAACGATTTTCACCGTCCCACGCTTCTTCATTAAATGAATTAAGTGCATAAAATCCGGCATAATAGCCTTCCGCACTTAAAAATCTGCCGTAAGACCAGTCATTACGGTGCATTTGAACAGCAACGCCCTTCGTATACATGAAATCTCTGTGAGCTCCTGTTTCTGACGGTGAATTCGGCATTCCTGATTTCTCCCAGTACACCGGTGAAAAATCACAGCTTTCAACTCTTCCCACATCACCGAGAGAGTCTATCATTACACCTGTTTTTAAAGGTGAGCCGTAAATTCCTCTTACCATAGGACACCTTTGCCACGCGCAGTACAAGATCCTGTTTTTGGGTGGGTAATTTGACCATATT
>USPO01000093.1 GCA_900556575.1 uncultured Eubacteriales bacterium | reverse complement strand
AAGCTCTGACTTTAAATTGCCGACCTGCTCCGCAAGCTCTTCACGAGGAACAGCCGCCTCGGTAAGTCCGCCGGAGTTGGTGTCGTTGTCATAGTAGGTGTCTATTATTGAGTCTATATCTGCTACATTGTTTAAACTTTTTCTAATGTCAAAATTTTTTTCATTAAAACTCTTGACAATATTCCTGCTTTGGTGTATAATAGTATCAAAGTCAACGTTACCGTTTGGGGGTTGGGGCGATTGGAGCCCTATTTCGTCAAACAAACGTTGGCTTTTTTCTTTGCTTATAAATAACAGCTTATCATTTTTGATTACTTCATTTATAAATCTTCCAAAGCCTTCTTTTCCATACATACTTGTAATAAAATTACTGTCAATTTCAACATTATTAACGGTTCCTTTTCCGTTTGGTCTTATTGCTACCAATATTGGATTTCTGTTTCCGTCCAATGCGTCAACAATCATACAAACAGAGTCGTCTCTTGTTAATGAGTCAAAAATCATAACCGGCTCATCTAATAATTGAGGAAGCTGTTTTATGGTTTCAACATCTAACCCATGAGCGTGCTTATATTTGTTTTTATCTGTTGAATGTATTATCTTTATATGATTTTGGGTCATAAGCATTGGGAGCAGCTTCATTCCTATATCTTCTAAAAGATTAGTTGTATCACGCACATATAAGGCATTCGTTGGCTCTAATGTTCCGTCAAGAGTTTTGTCTACTTGTTCATCAAAGCTCATAACTTTAGAATATCTGATTTTTTGTCCGTTATCTCCTGCGACAATTTCAGCGCCTCCGGCATTTCTCACCGCCTCACTCCAAAGCATTTCTGCCTTGTGTAACTGTGAATACGTCAGTTCAACACCGTTATCTGTAACATACGTTCCGCCCAATCCTTTTACATGAGCCGCCGCATTTGCCACAACGTCAGCAATCTTGTCGGAAAAATTCGGCTTTGTCTTTGCAAGCCTGTTAATAGCCGCTCTGTTGTTCATCAGCGGTGCCGAAAGTTCTGCTGCAAGCTCCGAGTCTACCTGTTCCGCCGGATACAGCTTTGCAAGCTCCGCTCTTCTGCTCTCAACCGCCGCCGCATTGTTTTCTGTTGCTGCGTTTATAATATAATTCTGATAGTCTGAATATTGTTTCGCTGCGTATCTCTCCGCTATGTGCGTTGTTTCATGCTTTGCTGTATCGCCTATTGACGTTTTACCATTTTCATTTATATTAATCTGCTTTGTCTTTAGGTCAACGGATCCGTTTTCCCTGCTCGGCATATCAGAACGCAATTCAAAATATGCACCCGTTTTGTTATGTACGTTGTTCATTAAAGCTGCGTCGGCTGCTGCTGCTTGAACGGTGTTCTGATAAAGTCGTCCGGCTTGCATATTTGATACTTTGCTTTTACCGTCAAGCCTTTCGGCCATTAAACGTGCCTTTCGGTTTTCGCCTGTGGCTTTGGCTGCGTCAATAACAGCTTGCGTCATTCCGGCTTTGTTTATTTCCTTACCTACATCATGTACGGCTCTTGCTTCTGCTGCGGTGTCTAAACCCTTTGCCGCTCCATAACGCGCACCGCTCATTAAAGCCGCAGAGGCTGCACCAAGGCTCCAATTCTGTGCTGCGTCCTTAACAAGGCTTTCAATGCTTATTTCCGTATTATCTTAAAAAATGAAGATAGAAGTGTAAAAAAATCAAAAAAACTCTTGACAAACAGAAAAAAATATGTTATTATATTATAGATAAGAAAATAAAGCAGAGTAAATCCGCTCTCACCGACAGCAATTAAGCTCACCGGTAAAATAATTTGCCTCTTAAGAATAGAATTGGGGTAGTTTGTATGCGGATGCTTTGCATCCGTTTTTTTAGTATGCTATAAGCGAATAAATCTAAGGAGGGATTAACAATAGGAAAGAATGAGCTGCAGATAAACGAACAGATCCGCGATAATGAGGTTCGTGTCGTTTCCGGAGATGGTGAACAGCTTGGAGTGATGAGCTCAAAGGCTGCACAGGCATTAGCTAATGAAAAGGGACTTGATCTTGTAAAGATTGCTCCGCAGGCTAAGCCGCCGGTTTGCAAAATCATGGACTATGGTAAGTATAAGTTTGAAATGGCGAAGCGTGAAAAGGAAAACCGCAAGAACCAAAAAGTTGTAAATATTAAAGAGGTACAGTTATCTCCGTCAATAGATACAAATGACTTTAATACAAAATGCAGAAATGCAATGAAGTTCCTGTCAAAAGGAGATAAGGTTAAGGTTATTGTACGTTTCAGAGGACGTGAAGTAAGTCATTCTGATATTGGTTATACCTTGCTTAACAGATTCGCAGAGCAGGCTAAGGAAGCGGGTACGGTTGAAAAACCGGCAAAGCTGGAGGGCAGAAACATGACGATGTTTCTTGCACCGTTATCATCAAAGTAATATTATAAAGGAGTTGTAAAGACTATGGCTAAGACTAAGATAAAGACACATAGAGGCGCAGCCAAGAGATTTAATCTTACAAAGAACGGTAAGGTTAAGATGAATAAGGCTTTCAGAAGACACATTCTTAATAAGAAGACAACAAAGAGAAAGAGACATTTAAGAAAGCAGGCATACTGCTCAAAGGCAAATGCTTCAGTAATTAAGAAGCTTATCCCGTACAAATAATTTCTGAAAGAGAGGTAATCTACAATGGCAAGAGTTAAAGGTGCTTTAAATACAAGAAAGAAACATAATAAGATTTTAAAGCTCGCTAAGGGCTTCAGAGGTGCAGAGAGCAAGCAGTACAGAGTAGCTGTACAGTCAGTAATGCGTTCAATGCAGAATTCATATGTCGGCAGAAAGAGAAGAAAGAGAGATTTCAGAAGACTCTGGATCGCAAGAATCAGTGCTGCTACAAAGATGAATGGCATGAACTATTCAACATTCATGGACGGCTTAAAGAAGGCTGGCATCGAGATGAACAGAAAGGTTCTCTCAGAGGTTGCTATAGCTGATCCGGCTGCATTCGCAAAGTTAGTAGAGACAGCAAAGGCTGCTCGTGCATAATTTTAAATAGTTAATATAAGAGCGATTATTGCAAAAGTGATTTTGTGATAACCGCTCTTTTTTTACGAAAAATATCACAATCTTATCTTTTCAAACGTGTTAATAGTGAAAGGAGTTGAGATGATTGAATAATATGTCAAAACATCTGAACGATGCTGAAATTGAAGAGACTGTAAGGAAATATTCCAATATGCTGTTTAAGCTTTGCTTTACGGTACTCGGAAACAATGCCGACGCAGAAGATGCGGTATCGGAGACGATGATCAGATATATGACCAAGTCACCTGAATTTAAAGATGAGGAGTATAAAAAGGCATGGCTTTTAAAGGTGGCAGGAAATATATGCAAAGATATGTGCAGATTTCGCAGCCGCAGAAATCATTTAAATATTGATGATTTACAGGATGTATGTGCAAGTGAAAACGGTGATGATTTAAACTTACTGGGTGAGATTATGCAGCTTCCGTATAAGTATAAATTGATTATGCATTTGCATTACATAGAAGGCTATTCAACCTCGCAGGCTGCAAAAATTCTGTCTGTTTCGGAGACTGCGGCGAGAAAAAGACTGCAATATGCGAGAGCAATGTTAAAAAAGCGTTTGGAAAGGAGTAATTTGTTATGAGAGAAAAAGACTATATTAATGCGGTGAACAAGATAGCTATTCCCAAAGATATGGAGATCAGAATTATGAAAAGATGTCGGGAGTCAAAGGGCAAGAATGTATTTGCGAGAAAAAGAAGATATGCTGTAATTATGGCAGCGGCTGTTATGGCTGTCGGACTTACATCATTTGCGGTTGCAGGGGGTCATATAGCAAGCATAAGCGGTGGTTCAAACTCTTTTTATGATTACAGAAAGCTGCCGACAGCAGAAATCTGTCTGAAAGATGTGGGGTTTGAACCGATTCTTATTGATGATTTGGGATTTGGATATACATTTAAAGGAGGAAATAAGGTAAAATCAGCACTGAATTATGAAAATGGTAATAAAGAGAAGTTTAACGAATTATCGTTAGAGTATTCAAACGGAGACGATAATATCAGTCTGTATGAATATAAGAAGCAGTACAGTGCAGATATTTCAGAAAATGCCGAATTGGTATATAGCGATGGGAATAAGGAAATGTATTATGTAAGCTGCAAGCAAAAGAATGTTCCGGCGGATTATGAATTAACCGATAAAGACAGACAGGCAATAGATAACGGAGAATACGTTATGGGATACGGAACAGATGATATAGAAACGGTAAATATATCTCATGTTATATGGACTGATGATACACTGGCATACGATCTTTTGCAGATAGACGGAAAACTGACAAAAGAACAGTTGATTGATATGGCAATAAATATTGTAGAAAAATAATAATTGTACTTTTACAGACAGAGCAGAATAATTGCTCAGATTTAAATCTGTTTTTCAAGAATTAAAAAAAATAATAAGTAAAAAAGCAGTCATCTCACAAAAGAGACGACCGCTTTTTTTAACCGCAGCAGTCAGGCTTATCAGCCGAATTATCTAATGTTGCGGCTGAATTTTCAGCCTTTATGGCATTGACATCAGTTTTGGCGGGTTCAGAAACGGGTGTAAAAGTATCGCCGTCTGCGGAATAGCTGTCAGGTAAACCGTCAAAGAACTTAAACGACCTTTCAACGAGAGCATCAACATCTGTTTCTTTCTTTAGAACTCCAATATCCTGTAGGTCTTTACTTACGTTTACGAGTGCATCATATCCGCCCTGAACGCTTGGTATAAATTTATAGCTCTTTAAAATCTTTGCATTGTTTTCTTGTGTTCCGCTTACATATTCCTTTTCAATCTGGAGTGCGGCAGTTTCATCAGGATGCTCGGCAACCCATGCGGATGCTTTTAATACAGCGTCTGTAAATGCTTTTGCAATTTCAGGGTGCTTTTCGGCTAACTCTGTCGAAACAAAGCTTACGCAGCAGTATTCGGAAGCATACGGCTCGGTTGCGGCTGTATCGAGAAGTGTAACAAGTCCGTATTCCTCGGCAGCCTGAGTTGCAACAGGATCCGGGGTTGAAATAGCGTCAACCGCACCGTTCATTAATGCAACGGGCTGGTCAGCTGTACTGTATACAGAGAAAGTAACGTCACCGCCGTCAGCGGAAATATCAACACCGGCTTTATATAAAGCTCTCTTGGCTGTTACGGCTTCCGAACTTGCAAGTGAACTTACACCGATATTCTTTCCTTTTAAATCAGCGATTGTTTTAATTCCGGAATCCGGACGTACAAGTATTTTTGTGCAGCCGGTGTGCATTCCTGAAGTTATAACCATGTTTAAGCCGTTTTCAATAGGCTGAATAAACTTTCCTACAAGTCCGAATCCGCAGTCGATTGTTCCGGCACCGAGTGCGGCCTGTATATCGGAACTGCCGAAGTCAACGCGCTGCCAATTGATTCCCGCTTCATCTAAGTAGCCCTTTTCCATTGCTACCTGAAGCGGTGCATGGCACAATGCTCCTTGTGTTTCTCCAACCTTTAGTACATAGTTATCACCTATGCCTGCTTGCTTTTCCTCTGTTTTCGGGGTGCTGCCGCAAGCCGATAATGAAATTGCAGCGATTGCAGCTAAAGCACCTGAAATAATTCTCTTTAAATTCATTTTCATAATTCCTTTCGTTATATGGTTAAATAACATACTCAACGTTGCGTTCTTTACCGGCAAAGTCAAGTATCTTTAAAATTTCACTTCTTAATCTGATAAATTCCGGATTGTTTCGGTCACGAGGCTGTGAAAGCTTAACGTCAATAACCTCTTCAATCTTTGCCGGACGTGGTGACATGACAACAATCTTGCTTGAAAGATAAACTGCTTCGTCAACGTCATGTGTAACCATAACCATTGTCATATCCTTTTCTTTCTTGATTCTTAAAAGTTCGTCCTGCATATTCATTCTTGTGAATGCGTCCAATGCACCTAAAGGCTCATCAAGCAGCAAAGCTTTAGGATGTCCTATTAATGCCCTTGCAAGAGAAGCTCTTTGACACATTCCTCCCGAAAGCTGATGAGGGTATGATTTCTCAAAGCCTGTTAATCCTACCAAATCTATAAATTCGGGAATAGTATCCTTTTTTTCTTTGTATATATGCCTTGTTTTTAATCCGAATGCAATATTGTCCTGAATTGTAAGCCATGGAAACAGATTTGGGTCTTGGAAAACGAGTCCTCTGTCATAATTGGGCTTTGTTATAAGCTCATCATCTATATAGACAGCACCTTCGGTAGGAGAATCAAGTCCTGCGAGCAATCTGAGCATTGTAGATTTTCCGCAGCCGGACGGACCTATTAAGCATACAAAATCACCATGATTTATTGTAAGGTCTACACCGTTTAAAGCATGAACTGTTTC
>USPO01000092.1 GCA_900556575.1 uncultured Eubacteriales bacterium | reverse complement strand
AGGTCATAGTACCGCTAAAGCGGGAAGGACTGAACAATTTGTAGTGTTTTCACTACCAAAAATCAGCGTAGATGAGAGTCAGAATGTATTAATGAGGAGAGTATGAGCGTATCTCAGAGGGTTACTCAAAATGATGATTTATCTATGTGTGACAGGGGAGGAGAAAACGAGTATGGAAGGGAAAAGAGGTCTGCTATCGCTAACAGACCTCTATCAAAAAGTACATACTGAAATATGAATTGAACCGCCGTGTACCGAACGGTACGCACGGTGGTGTGAGAGGGGCGAAACTCATTAAGAGTTAGCCTCTACTCGATTTCCCTTTAAAGGAAAAAAATGCTTGTAGTATTTTTTTCAAACAGATAGAAAATAAGTAGGCAGAAGTTTTAAGAAATGGAGAGGAATTATGAACTATTATCAGAAATCAAGGGAAGCCGTAATGAAAGAGCTTAATACATCGGAAACCGGACTTTCACAGGCACAGGCCGAGGAAGGCTTGAAGAAATTCGGACGAAACGAGCTTGCGGATGGCAAAAAGAAAAGTGCTGTCAGGGTATTTTTTGAACAGTACAAGGATTTTCTTGTTATTATCCTTATAGCAGCCGCAATTATATCCGGAGTTTTGGGTGATATTGAAAGTGCAGCGGTAATACTTATAGTTATAACCATAAATGCAGTACTCGGAACAATTCAGCACATAAAGGCAGAGCAGTCGCTTAACAGCCTGAAGCAGATGTCAGCACCGGCGGCAAAGGTAATTCGTGACGGAGAAATCAAGGTTATTCCCGGTGCGGAGGTGTCGGTAGGTGATATTGCTGTTCTTGAGGCAGGAGATTATGTTTGTGCGGACGGACGAATAATAGAAAATGCATCAATGAAGGTTGATGAAAGTGCAATGACGGGAGAGAGCGAACCTGTGGAAAAAAAGGAAATAATTCTTGAAGGTGAAATACCACTGGGTGACAGAGTAAACATGGTGTATTCGGGCAGCTTTGTTACCTACGGGCGTGCGAAAATGGTTGTTACTGGAACAGGAATGAATACGGAGATAGGAAAAATTGCAGGACTTTTAAAAAATACACAGGAGAAAAAAACACCTCTTCAGGAAAGTTTAGATAACTTCGGCAAAAAACTGTCATTCATAATTATAGGTATATGTATAATTGTATTATTCCTTGAGCTGTTCAGGGGAGAAAACGGCATAACCTTAAGTGCCTTTTCCGAGGCATTTATATTTGCGGTTGCACTTGCGGTTGCGGCAATTCCGGAGGCTTTAAGCTCGATAGTAACAATTGTGCTTTCGGTTGGTACGCAGAAGCTTGCAAAGGAAAATGCTATTATTCGTAAATTACAGGCTGTTGAAGGATTGGGAAGCGTATCAATAATTTGTTCCGATAAAACAGGTACTCTTACGCAAAATAGAATGACTGTACAGAAGATATATTTTGACGGAAAGGTTATTGATAAGGATGACAGTATAAATGAGCGTCAGGCTCAGCTTGTTATTGACGGAGTGCTGTGCAGTGACGCAATAAGGTGTGATGAACAGGAGATTGGAGATCCGACAGAAATAGCATTGGTTGATTTCTCGTCCAAGCATAATATGAGATGCGAGGAAATTCGTGAAAGGTATCCAAGATTGGGTGAAATTCCGTTTGATTCCGACCGAAAGCTGATGAGTACAGTTCATAGGATAGGCTCTTCGTATAAGATGCTTACAAAGGGAGCGGTTGATGTTCTTGCACAGCGTATAATTGAAGTAAAGACAATGGATGGAAAGAGAGCGTTTACATCTGAAGATTTGAAGGATTTAAAGCGTGTAAATATGGAATTTTCACAGATGGGACTTCGTGTTTTGGCAATGTGTGAAAAGAATGTGGAAAATACCGATGTGACGGTTGAGGATGAGAGGGACTATACCCTGCTCGGACTTATAGCAATGCAGGACCCTCCGAGAGAGGAAAGTGCCGAGGCAGTTGAAATGTGTAAAAAAGCAGGAATTACACCTATTATGATAACAGGCGACCACCTTGTAACAGCGTCGGCAATAGCAAGACAGATTGGAATTTTAGATGATTCGAGAAGAGCGGTCGAAGGCGCTGAAATAGAAAAACTAACAGATGAGGAGCTTGATGATTTTGTATCAGATGCAGCGGTATATGCGAGAGTATCTCCGGAGCATAAGATAAGAATAGTAAATGCATGGCAGAGAAAAGGCTGCATAGTAGCGATGACCGGTGACGGAGTAAATGACGCACCGGCACTTAAACAGGCGGATATAGGTGTGGCAATGGGAATAACGGGAAGTGAGGTTGCGAAGGATGCAGCAGCGATGGTGCTTACTGATGATAATTTTGCAACAATAGTCAAGGCGGTTGAAAACGGACGTAATCTGTATAAAAATATTCAAAAAGCAATTCAGTTCCTATTGTCGGGAAATGCTGCCGGAATTTTAGCGGTGCTGTATGCTTCAATTATGGCATTGCCGGTACCGTTTAAGGCGGTGCATTTATTATTCATAAATCTTTTGACGGATAGCCTGCCGGCAATTGCACTTGGTGTTGAACCGCATAGTAAAGAGGTTATGAATGAAAAGCCGAGGCCGAAAAAGCAGTCGATTTTAACTAAGCGTGTGCTTGGTAATATAGGAATAGAAGGTTTGATTATAGCAGTAGTCACAATGGCGGCGTTTTATATAGGCTTAGTACAGTCGGCAGATACGGCAAGCACAATGGCATTTGCGGTATTGTGTCTTACAAGGCTTGTACATGGATTTAACTGTAAATCAGATGAGCCGGTGTGGTTTACTAAGAAAATGTGGAACAATAAGGGTATGATAGGAGCATTTTTAATAGGCTTTGGGTTATTGAATGCGGTACTGTTAATTCCGGCTTTACAGCAGGTATTTGCAGTTGTTCCGTTAAATATGAGTCAGCTTGGTTCGGTTTATGGCTTGGCAATAGCTGCATTTGTGATAATTCAACTGTTAAAAACAGTTAGAAAGTAAGACAGAGCGATTTTAATTTAGCGTAATATATGAAAAAAATCAATAAAATTGAACTTTTCTTGAATAAACAATTGACATTTTTATGCATAGGAGTTATAATTATAATGTAGAGTTTTATGTAATTTATTTTACAGCATATATGTCCGGCAAATGAAAAGTCATTATATATGCAGCAAGATAAGCAAGGTGACGGGAGCAGAATAGATGAAGGCAAGAAAAGTAATAGCTTGCAGTGCAGTGGTATTGGCAATACTGAGCGGCTGCGGGATAGGCGGTACAATAAGCTTGAAAAATGACAGTGAAGTAAAAGCACAGCTGAGAATCGCAAGTGATATATTTGAGCCGTATGTTTATGTGGACGATAACGGAGAATATACAGGAATAGATGTTGAGATTGCCAAAGAGGCATGCCGAAGATTGGGATATGAGCCTGTCTTTTCAACAATAGACTGGAGTAATAAAAATTCAGTACTGGAGAGCGGAGAGGCGGACTGCCTATGGGGCTGCTACTCAATGGCAGGTAGAGAAAATGATTATCTGTGGGCAGGTCCGTATTTATACAGCCGTCAGGTGGTTGTGGTACGAAAGGACAGTGGTATAAATAATATTGCCGATTTGGCAGGAAAGAAAACAGCTGTACAGTTCGGTTCAAAGGCAGAGGGTGTGTTTCTGAATAATGCCGGAATTACAGTGCCGTATTCTGAGGAGGTTATGTCATTTCCGAGGATGGATCAGGCGATGAGTGCATTTACCGAAGGCTATGCCGATGCTGCTGCCGGTCATGAGGGTTACTTCCTTAAATATTTGGGTGAGGATAGCTATTATAAGGAGCTTGACGGAAGTATATTGACAACAGAGCTTGGAGTAGCCTTTTCAAAGAATGGAAACCAAGTACTTGCCGACGCATTGAGCAGGGTTTTAAATGATATGAAGGATGATGGAACGACAGCCCGTATTGTTACGGAATACGGACTTGATGAGGAAAAGTATGTAAGGGGGGGGGGTAATGGCTGATGAAAATTAAAAGGCATAGTTTAAATATCGGGAAAAAACGGGTATTGGAAAATAAAATGACGGCTATAGCGATAGTTATAGGTATAGTTCTGATACCTATAATGTTTTGCGTCAGTACATCAATAACAAAAAATAATATGCTTGAATCATCAAAGGATACCATAGCATATGTTCATTCACTTATTATTCAAAGTGATAAGGTGAATATTGGAAAGGATACCGAGAGGCTTATATTTATAAAAAACGGAGCAAATGCCATAGGAGAATATTTCAGCGATGAACAGGTAATGAACAGAAGTCTGCTGGCGGAATATGCCGAAAAGCAAAGGTTAAGCGGAGTTGTTGTAACAGACGAGGGCTTAAATCCAATATCCTATTCAAATGAAGCCGCTTGCTCGGTTTGGAGAATGGTAAGGGAAAGTAATTCCGGATTTAATTTAAACGGATATAAAAATAAGTCATATATGGACCATGTTGTTATGATTGGCGGATATTATGACTGTGCGGTTGCCGCAAGAAAAAATGCACCGGGATATGTTTTTTGTTATAATGATATTACGGCGAAAAAGAAAATGCAGAGCAATGAAATGCTCAGCTCCGTTTTGAGCAGATATAAATTCAGTATGAATGAAAGTGTTTTGTATGCGAACGGAAATAATATTATATATTCAAATAACCCCAATATAAATTCCTTTAATTTTGAAGAAATTCTAAAGGAAAACGGATTGCGTGATATTCCGGAAAACAAAGTTGTAAGAATTAGGTATAAAAATGACACATGGTATGGTGTAAAGGAAGGATATAAAAACGATGCGGTATATGTTTTTGCACCGAAGGCAGATGTGTTCAAAATAAGAAATATAAATATGACTATATGTATAGGAATTATAGCTATATTTATTATGCTGATGTATGTTATACAGCAAAAATTTATGCAGGCAGGAGTGCAGAAAACAGAAAAAAGCATAAGAATAATTAAATCAATAAGCAGCATGTTTGAAGGAGTGTCATTGTATTTTCTCGATACAGGAATATGGGAAAACATAGATGTAAAGAATCTTGGCGAAGAAGCAAAGGATGATGATTATGATGATGCGGTTTTGTATCCGGGAACAAAGAAATTTTTTGAAGAAATAAGACCGGAATACAAAGAGGTTTATCTGAAGTTTATCAGTCCTGAAAATCTCAGAAAGAGACTTGAAAAATCCACACATACATCTATGGCATTCCAAAGGACAGACGGAACATGGTATCATCTAATAGCCGTTCCGCAGAAGCGAAATGATGACGGAAGCCTTGCAACTGCGGCAATTGCGGTGCGGAATATTGATGAATACAAAAAGAACGAAGAAAAGTTCAGAGAAGAGCTGCAAAAATCGGCGGAGCGTGAAAGACGTGCAAATCATGTTAAGGCGGACTTTTTGAGAAGAATGAGCCATGATTTACATACACCTATAAACGGAATAAGAGGAATGGTTGCGATAAGTAACTATAATCTCGGAGATGCGAAAAAACAGAAGGAATGCAATGACAAAATCCTTTCGGCATCGGCATCATTACTCAGTCTGGTAAATGATGTTCTGAATATGAGCAAGCTTGAAAGCGGAAAGGTCATAATGGATGAAAAATCCTTTGAGGTTTATGATTTTTGCTATGAGCTTGCAGATATTACAAGAACTCAGGCGGTAGAGTCGGGAGTGAAGGTTGTTTTAAATCCGCTTAATACAAATGTAAATGTGATTGTAGGCAGCAGAATTCATCTTCGCCAGGCTTTATTGAACATTATAAATAATGCGATAAAGTATAATCACGAAAACGGAACCGTAACTTTGAGCTGCAATGAAGTATCAAATGACGGTGAAACGGTTGTTCTGGAATTTAAATGTGAGGATACGGGACGAGGAATAAGCAAGGAATTTTATCCCCATCTGTTCGAACCGTTTGCACAGGAAAAGAGCGAAGCACGCACGATATATGAGGGAAGCGGACTCGGTCTGACTATCTCTAAGGAGCTTGTGGAGCAAATGCATGGAACAATCGGATTTAAGAGTGAGGTTGGAAAGGGTACTGTATTTACTGTCACACTGCCGTTTAGGATTGGTAATCAAAGTGACGTTATTGAGGGAGAGGACGACAGCTATATTAAGATAAATAAAAAGCCGAATATTCTTTTGGCGGAGGATAATGAGCTTAATATGGAAATTGTAGAGTTTCTGCTTGAAAACAGCGGCATGGAGGTTACAAAGGCATGGAACGGTCAGGAGGCTGTAAATGCTTTTAAGAACTCGGAACAGGGATATTATGATGTTGTATTGATGGATATTATGATGCCTGTCATGAACGGACTTGAAGCGGCAAGGACAATCAGAAGTATGGACAGAGAGGATGCGGTAGATGTACCGATAATCG
>USPO01000091.1 GCA_900556575.1 uncultured Eubacteriales bacterium | reverse complement strand
CTTGATAATGCCTTTAGCTGTAATAACAAAGTATCATCTGTTAGTTCATGAACATACTCTACATAATGATATTTACTATTTGGAATTTCGGTAATTTCAAAATAGATACCATCTTTAGAAAAAGCTAACCTTAAGTTTTCAGAATTTTGATTTGTTTCCACAAAGGCTATATAATATCCGCCGGCAACCGTTATATTGGAAACGGAAATGTTTTCGTATTCAATATTTAATAATTTATTATTTTTATATTTATATACATTTCCTTTTGAACTATTCCAATAACCATTTTCTAAAATAGTCATTCCGGGTTCAATATAAATCCAATTGATGCCGTTTCTTTTGGGCATACCTTCGCACTCTGTCCAATTTTCTAAATCGGTAGAGCAGAAATATTGCGCTTTTGTTGCATATTTCCATTCTCTTGAACCGCTATATTGCGAGAAAAGTTTTATATAGTAAGTTCCGTCTTTAAATGAAGCATCGCCTATTTGAGAATCATCTGTAATATTGCAGCTATAGCTATTAACTAAATTGAAATCTTTGTCTATAATATGCAGCTGATTAGTAGCAGCACCTATATAATAATATCCGGAATCCGGATATTTTGAACGAGCTAAATACCCACCTTCAATATTTATAAATTGGCACAATGGAATACTTGGTTTATCATCCGAAAAAGGAGAAATAAACTCCGAAAATACTCTGACTTCTCTCGCATTACTATTATTAGAGTTAATCCATTTATTTGTTTTTACCAAATCAAAAGAATTATACTCATTTTTTAAATATATATTTGTGCCATAAACATTATCAGTACGTTCAATTTTTATATATTCTCCTTCTTCGGTTTTAATCACAATATCTGACAGCTCGGTTTTATCTGTATCATCAGAATAAAGTACTTCTGCATAGCTGACAGTACAGCACATCATCATTGATAGAATTATGAATATTATATAAATCATTTGCTTAATATTTTTCATTGCTGATTCCCTTTTCGTTACAATAAATCTCTATATTGCTTGTAATAAAATCATGTAGTTTTAATAGATAAGCCGGATGAACAGAAATATCCGCATAAAAGAAAAAGGTGTAACCTCTGTTATTGAGATTACACCATTATTTCCCCAATACATCCTTATTAACTTTAAGCTAAAGTCTGCGGAAATTCCTTTTAATCATAAAGATGCTCTAAAATAAGACATACTTCAGCTTTTGAAGGAACTCTTGGGTTAGTTGCGGTACATCCGTCCGCAATTGCCTTTTCAGCCATATCCTCAACGGCATTCATATATGTACTCTTTTCAATTCCGAGCTGTGAAATTGAAAGCGGAATATTCATTTCCTTTAGCATGAACTGAATCCATCCTACCAAAGCACGGATTGTTGTGATTTCGTTGAAGTTGTTTACTCCGAGGAGCTTAGCAACGTTGCAATACTTTTCAACGCACTTCGGATATTCCTTCTTGCTTCTTGAATGTTTTGAAATACCTGAGTTAAACTCTATAACATGCGGAAGAAGCATTGCGTTTGCACGGCCGTGCGGAATATGGAACTTAGCACCGAGTGCGTGAGCAATACCGTGGTTAAGACCGAGTGATGCGGAGTTAAAGGCAAGACCCGCAAGACATGATGCAACGTGCATTTTCTGACGTGCGTGTGTATCGTTGTTGTCAAGGTATGAACGGAGCAGGAAGCCCGAACAAATTTCAATAGCCTTTTCTGCAAGTGCAGCACTGAATTCATTGTTGTTAATGCTTACATATGCCTCGATAGCATGAGTAAGTACGTCCATGCCTGTATCTACTGTTACATTAGCCGGAACGCTCTTAACCAGAGCGGCATCGAGAATAGCCTCTGTCGGGAGCATTGAGTCTGCGACGAGCGGATATTTAACGTTGTTTTCGGTATCGGTTACAACAGCAAAGCTCGTAACCTCAGAGCCTGTACCCGATGTTGTCGGAATTGCGATTAATGCAATATCTTTCTGTACAGCGCGGTTTGAAAACTCACGGATTGATTTTGCAGAGTCAATAGCACTTCCGCCGCCGATTGCGATTACTACGTCCGGATCATATTCGAGAAGAACCTGAACACCGTGTGAAATTTTGCTTAGCGGCGGGTCCGGAACTACGTCACTGAATACCTTGTATTCCGTAAAGCCCTCTTGTAATCTTGAAGTAATCATAAGGAGCATACCGCTCTTTTCAACGAACGGGTCTGTTATGATAAGTGCTTTTTTATACGGAATGTCAGCGAGGCGGTCAAGCGAATTTTCGCCGAAGTAGATTTTTGTGCGAATGTCAAAACTTTTCATTTTGTGCCTCCAATTACAATTATTGGGGTGCCGTTGTCCGACACCCGCTTATATTACTATTATACTACAATTTTCTGTTTAAAGCAAGTCAAATTCAAAAAAAATATTACTTTGACCGGAACTTTTTTTAATCCGATACGGACGGCGTTTTTATGCTTGGGCAGCAGAGTATCGAAAAAACACCGCCTAAAGTGAAAGAAAATTTATGTTAGATGTTTTATAGATATTTTATAGATGCTGATAGATATAGGATTTATTGAAACTATTGATTGTGATTACGTTATTTATTTTTGTAGAATGAAAGGGAGTGTATTATAGAGAGATACAAAACGGAACGATAATTATAGGAGCAAAATAATAGTTGACAAAGCCATTTTTTTGTGATACAATGATGATAAATAAAAAATATAAGGAGTGGTTTTTATGACAAATGCATTAAGCACACTGGGCATTGATAACGAAACGGCGGCAAGAGCAGAAGATATTTTTGATGCTATTGGTATGGACATTGTCACAGGCATAAAGGTTTACTTAAAGAAAGTCATAGCTGAGGGGAGAATACCTTTTGAATTATCTGATGACAGAGGATATAACACCGACACAGATCCTTACTTCACTGATAAAGATATAGCAATATTATCGGCACGCATTAAGGAGTGTCAGGAATTAGGATTAGAGGGCATGGAGCAGCATGATTTAATTGAGGTGTAACGAATGAAAAGAAATATCACTTGGTATTATTCGGCATGGCAAGAGTATATACAATGGCAAAACACAGATAAGAAAATTTTGAGAAAGATAAATCAGATTGTTGAAGACATTGAAAGAGATGCTTTTAACGGCATTGGAAAGCCTGAAGCATTAAGAGGTGATTTGAGCGGCACGTGGAGCAGAAGAATAAATGATAAGCACAGATTACTGTATATCGTATATCCGCAGGCAATCACTATTATTTCATGCTATGGACACTACGACGATAAATAATAAAATATACTGATTTATAGGGCTTTAGGACTGATAAATTTCAATCTTAAAGCCTTTTTATTTAATAATATTCTGCCTTGCTTTTGAACTATAAAATTACGGTTACTTATTTATGGCTCGCAGCAGAAAATAAAAAAACAGGGAATAGCAAAATTTACACTCTGCTATTCCCCTGATATTATATTATTTTAATAAAATTAGTTCTGTGAGTAGCTGTAATTCGGAGCTTCCTTAGTGATATAAATATCATGCGGATGACTCTCCTTAAGACCTGCACCTGTAATTCTGATGAACTTGCCGTTCTCCTTTAATGCCTTGATGTTCGGAGTACCGCAGTAGCCCATGCCTGAACGAAGTCCGCCGACAAGCTGGAATATAGTATCCGATAATGAACCCTTGTAAGGAACACGACCCTCAACACCCTCCGGAACGAGCTTCTTTGAACCTGTCTGGAAATAACGGTCCTTTGAACCCTTTTCCATAGCAGCCAATGAACCCATGCCGCGGTATACCTTGAAGCGTCTGCCCTGGAAGATTTCTTCCTCTCCCGGACTCTCTGTACATCCTGCTAAAAGACTTCCCATCATGATTACATCAGCACCTGCTGCAATTGCCTTTACGCAGTCGCCGCTGTACTTGATACCGCCGTCTGCGATACACGGAATACCATGCTTCTTTGCAGCCTGGCATGCATCATAAATAGCAGTAACCTGCGGCACACCTATACCTGATACAACTCTTGTTGTACAGATTGAACCCGGTCCAATACCAATCTTAATGCAGTCGGCACCTGCCTCAATCAATGCCTCGGCAGCCTCAGCGGTTGCAATGTTACCTGCGATAACCGGAAGATTCGGATATGCAGCCTTTATCTCTCTGATTTTGTTTAAAATATTCTTTGAATGACCATGAGCACTGTCTAAGCATACAACGTCAACACCGGCTTCAACAAGAGCCTTAACTCTGTCTAAGCAGTCAGTTGTTACACCGACAGCAGCACCTGCTAAAAGTCTGCCCTGCTTATCCTTTGCACTGTGCGGATAACGGATAGCTTTTTCAATATCCTTTATAGTAATGAGACCCTTTAAATGGTTACCTTCATCAACGATAGGAAGCTTTTCAACCTTGTGCTTTGCAAGAAGCTCCTGCGCACATTCAAGAGTTGTGCCCTCCGGTGCTGTAACAAGGTTAGCTGATGTCATAACATCCTTAATCGGCTTTGAGAAATCTGTCTCAAAACGGAGGTCGCGGTTTGTTATGATACCGATAAGTACATTGTCATCATCTACAATCGGAACACCCGAAATTCTGTAACGTCCCATAAGGTTGTCCGCATCCTGAAGAGTATGCTCCTTTGAAAGACTGAACGGATTAGCGATAACGCCGTTCTCCGAACGCTTTACCTTATCAACCTCTGCCGCCTGCTCGGCAATTGTCATGTTCTTGTGGATGATACCGATGCCGCCCTCACGAGCAATAGCGATAGCCATTTCAGCCTCTGTAACTGTATCCATAGCTGATGACATGAACGGAATGTTAAGCTTAATATCCTTTGTTAAATGAGTAGAAAGATCTATCATGTCCGGAGTAACCTCTGAAGCCTGAGGTACTAAAAGAACATCATCAAAAGTAAGACCTTCCTTTGCAAACTTTTCAACCATTTTAATTAGTTCTCCTTTCGGCGTATAGTATTTACACCATTTTACCACAAATCGCCCCGCATTTCAATAGATTTAAAAAATTAAATAAATTTTATTGCAATTGCTTAACATAATCGTTTAAAAGCTGCTCCAATATATAAAATTCGCTGATTTTGAAGATTATGCCTTTAAGAACAGATGCTCCCTTTAATCCCTTTATATACCATGCAATATGCTTTCTCGCTTCCTTGATTCCACGTTCTTCGCCCTTGTCGGCAACAAGCATTCTTGTATGCTCGAGAGCCTGTGAGGCTTTTTCGGCGGGGGTAGGGAAGAATGCTACCTTTCCGGTTTGAAGAAGTTCAAGAGTCTGCTTAAAAATAAACGGATTGCCCTCCGCACCTCTTGCAATCATGACCGCATCGCAGCCGGTAAAATCGAACATGGCTTTGGCGTCCTCGGCAGTCCAAATATCGCCGTTTCCTATTACGGGGATGGAAAGTTCATTTTTTATTGTGCGTATAATTTCCCAGTCCGCCTTGCCGCTGTAAAACTGCTGACGTGTTCTTCCGTGAACGGCAATTGCGGCTGCACCGTTTGACTCGAGAATTTTTGCACATTCCAATGCATTTTTGCTTGTATCGTCCCAGCCGCTCCTGATTTTTACGGTAACGGGTACGGGTGATGCCTTGGCGACCGCATTAACGATTTCGCCCATAAGTTTTGGATTTTTCATCAATGCACTGCCGTCTCCGTTATTTACAATTTTCGGTGCCGGACAGCCCATGTTTATATCAATAATATCCGGTTCAAATTTCATGACCTGCGGAACAACAGCTGCCATGATTTCGGGTTCTGAACCGAAAATCTGTATTGCACAGGGACGCTCCTCCGGTGCAATTCTCATAAGAGAAGCCGTTTTTTTGTCCTTATACCACAATCCCTTTGCACTTATCATTTCCGAATATGTCATTCCGGCACCGTATTTTGAGCATATGCAGCGGAACGGCAAATCCGTAACACCTGCCATAGGTGCCAGAAATATATTATTTTTTGTTTCAAGATTTCCTATTTTCATAATACAGTCCTATCTGAATTTATTTTTATAGTAAGAATATATCACAAATAAGGCCGTTTTGTCAATGATAAAAAAGCTTTAAAACTTTTACAAGAAAAGTTTAGTTTTTTATATCTAATAGGTATTGACTTATTATTATATTTATTGTATAATTAGACTATAAGTGAAAAGATAGCAATATCTTTTTTAATTAATGTTCGGACGATTGGGATTTCGTAGGTTTATATGGAGAGGGAAAGACGAATCTGAAGAATGAAGATAATGGAGGAAGAAAAATTATGTTAGTTGAAACAAAGGCTAAGGTTGGCGTATTTTCAATTGCATTGGGAGCGTATTTACCGCAGTTCCCGTCATTGGTACCGGAGTTTGAGTCACAGTATGATGCATTCAAAAAGACTCTTCCGGATACAGTAGAGATTGTTGACGGCGGTATCGTAACAACAAAAGAGCAGTCGCAGGCAGCGGGAGATAAATTCCGTGCTG
>USPO01000090.1 GCA_900556575.1 uncultured Eubacteriales bacterium | reverse complement strand
GAACGAGTGCAGCAAAGGAAACGCACCAATAGTAATAATTGCACTAAGCCTCCCCGTTGGGGAGGTGGCAGCCGATAGGCTGACGGTGGGGGTGAACCATGAGTTGAACATGTGCAAACGTCACAATGGAAATCCACCAATAGTAACAATCACGCAAAGGCTCCCCTTCCGGGGGAGCTGTCGGCGGAGCCGACTGAGGGGGTGAAACAAACGGAACAACAGGAGATTAATACAAATATATTCCTATTGCTTTACATGTTTCACCCCTTTCGTCACGCTGCGCGTGCCACCTCCCCCGGAGGGGGAGGCTTACGGATGTTGTTACATTTAGTGTTCTGCCGTTGTTACATTTGAAATCGTTCAAACATTCGATACACAAAAGCAGCAATGGAAATTTGCCAGTGCAAGTATTCATTTGTTACTCCTCAATCAAATTATGCTGTTCAAGCCCTGTTGTTCCCAACTTTTTCATTCTTTCCCAACGTTCAGATAATATTGCTATATCTCTATCTGTGAAGTAATCATCGTTGTAAACATCATAGTCCCTATCGTCCGATAACTCAAAGGGTATCTTGTGTCCGGCTATAATCTTATTCAAATAAATTTTTATAGCCTTTACCATATTTCTTCTCCTATTGGCTGTCCCCAATCAATTTCGATAGGCTCATACTCACCTTCGAAATCAGCAAATAATTCCATGATGGTTTTCCTTGGTTCTGCCTTTTCAATTATTAATCTGTATTTGTCGGCACTTAATACAAGTTCCTCATTGTCGCTCCAGTGAAATGTGTCAAGAAAGAATTTTGGTATTCTGATACCTTGACTGTTTCCCCATTTTTGAATAGTTGTTATCATCAAAAACACCTCCATTGAATGTATATACATAATATATACTATTTTTTCTTATTTGTCAATGGTTTTTATTTTTTTAATTTACCCATTTTTTTCAGCACCACCAAAACTAAAATTTCAATTTTTAATTCTCTATTTTTCGCGCTATTATGTACTTTTTGAGACTTTTCTCAATTATTTTAGGGGAAACTCAAAGAATTGGTGTTTGAGAATGATTTTTGGAATGAATTATAGTAAAATTCATGTCTTATTATTTTGAAATATGTGAAAGAATAGATATATGATAAAAATAAGCATAAAAATTTAATAAATTACTTTACAAAACATGGGAAACAAGAGTATAATAGAAGAAACTACATTTATATATGACAGTAAGGCTTAAAGCGGACAAAAGAGCTTTACAGTTTGAGTATATTTAAATTTGAAAGGAGTAACAAGTATAGGAAACAGTGCATTTGAAGGCTGAAGCAGATTGACAAGCATAAATATATCGGAAGGAGTAACGAATATAGAATTTTATACATTCAGCAATTGCAATAACTTAAAAAATGTATACTACAACGGAACAAAAGAGGAATGGAACAGCATAACAATGGAGAATGGAAACGAATCGCTGCAAAACGCAAGAATATACTACAACGGAGTAAGACCGGAGCCGGGAAAGGAAATCACACTCAGCTACGATAACGGGAAAATAAAGCTTGATGATGAATATGATGTTAAAAACGGTGCGGTTCTGATTGAGGCGGAATATGAAAAAGGCAGATTTACCGGAATGAAGTCATATAATGTAACAGACGATACGGACGAAATCGGGGTAAACGGAAAATCCGGAAACAGATATATGCTTTGGGACAGCAAGGGCGGAATGTATCAGCTTGCTGATTCGGTAACTGTTGACTGATGTAAAAAAATAGCTTTAAATTATGGCATGATTCTGCTTTGCTTGAAAGAAACAAAACCTGTAAACATTTGAACATCAATATAAAAATAACCCTCGGATGCTGAAAAATCCACAGCATCCGAGGGTTATTTTTATTTCATAGCAATCTTAATATTATCAATACTCATAGTCCAGTCAAAATTCTTTTCCTGTCTTACTGCGAGTGCCTCAATTGCACCAAAATCCTCCGCATCCGTAAAGGTTACGGACTTGGTAAGCTTAGATGAGCCGTGTGTTACAGTAAAATCGGCTGTTTTTGCTGCAAAGTCTGCAATTATTGTTAAATGATAGTTATCGGCTGAAGTTAAGCCGTTACCTACATTATTCCATGGTGCAGTTTCTAAACCTTGGTTTGAAATACCTCCGCCATAGCTGTATTGCAGCTCGGAATCTTTCCACTTTCTGAATGAAAGGAATACCTTGTTTGAACTGTCGGCAAATCTTAATTCACCGTATGAGCTGCCGCCTGTGCAGGCTCCCGGATTCCAGTCAGCATCGATTTTAACTGTACCGCTGACTGCTCCGGCTAAACGATATACAGCGTTTCTGTTGCCTTTTGAACTGCCGCTGATTTGCATTGCCTTTGAACCTCCTACCGAGGCTACTCCTATATTGTCAAGAGGAGCCGGCTTTGTACCTGCCCAGCCTGCCGCATCACCTATGTTGTATTTTTCAAAGTTTTCATTATAATATACTTTCCAGACTGTTCCGTCAGCGTCCGTTTCTTCTGTGTATGTCATGGAATCAAGCGGATTAGGTGTCGCTGTCGGTTCTGCGGTTGGAGCGGCTGTCGGAACTGGAGTTAATTCCGGAGCTTTTCCGGAACTCAGCTGTCCTTGTATTTCGGCAGCATTTGCTTTTGAATACGGTTTTGTTCCAATATATATGTAACCATTTTCATAGTATACATTTTTACCGATAGCCTCTGCCATGGCACGAAGCGGAATCATTGTTCTGTCACTCATTATTGCCGCAGGAACGTCAAGCTCTGCGTCTGCACCGTTTACAGTGTATTTTGTATCATCAATTTTTAGGCTTATGTTATATGAGCTGTTCTTTAATGATACTGTTCTTGAGGCTGCGTCATAGTCTGTCGTTAGTCCGAAGCTTTCGGAAATAAATCTTACGGGAACAAGTGTTCTGTCATTTACTATTACCGGAACGACACTTTCATCATTTGAGTCTATCTTAACCATTTTTTCATCCTGATAAGCATTGGGAGAGCCGATTGATAATTCAAGTGAAGATGTACTCTTTCCATTAAGCTTATAGGTTGAATGTGTATTCTTTAAATCAGGATTTTTAATAATCTGTCCGTCCTTGACCGCATAAATTTCGGGAACAGGAACTTCGGTAGTTTCCGCACCGAGGTAATAGCTTAGATTCGGCGGCTGATTGTAATGATTGTTCTGCATGGCAATCATTGAGCGGTAATATGCATCGTGCATAAGTGTAGGTATGGTATAGTCGGTCGGAATATTTGTTGAGTAAATTCTAAGCTCATTTTCCTCACTGTTCTTCCAGACTACTTCTTCACGCCAGTCACCGAAAAAGTCAGCACTTATACAAGGTACAGCTTTCGTTCCGCTGTTTGATGCACAGCCGTCGGCAATTTTCAGTACATCAACATAGCCGTCGGGATTGTATTTTGAAATTCTTGTTCCGTCAAGAAATTCCGAAAGTAAATCTCCGTCCCAGTAAACTTTAAAATTAACCGGTAAGCTGCCCTCGACATCTTTTCCTGTGCTTGCATCTTTTTCAAATGTTCCGTCGGGAAGCTTATACTTGAAATTGTTAAATCCGTCCGAAATAAATGTATTGGATGTATCTCTCGGAACGGTTGCGGTTGATGCCCATAGCTCAAAACCCTTGTGTGTCGGGTCTATATCGGCTGCTCTGCTCCTGCCGGTATCTTTATTCTTACTTTCACCGAATAATACATATCCGGTTCTTGCATCGTGATATTCGGCATTTCCCGGTACATTTGAAGTTTCATGACAAGCCCAAACCATGTAGCCGTTATAATCAGGCTCTGTTTTGGCAACATCAAATGCATCGCCGTGACCGTATTTTACCATATTTCCGTTAGCGTCTTCGGATTTAACGGCATATAATTCGCTGCCGTCATTGTCCATTGCCATCGGACCGGAAATAATTTCATCCTTTCCGTCAAAGTCAATATCAACGCAGCTCATATTATGGTTCATTGCACCGTAAATACTGTTTACGTCCTCTTTATTGGCTGTGTCATGCTCCCAGTCAAGTGTAAATTTTTCGTCCTGAATGTGCCATGCGGCGGCTCTTACATTGTCCCATGCACCGCGCATAAGAACAACACTCGGTGTTACACCGTCAAGATAGGCAAGACCGAATAAATAATGACTCGCACGCTTTGTCAATCTTCCGGTATCACTGTATCGGTACGACCATTCCGAAAGTGGTTCTTTCTTCGGAAAAAGCTCGGTCCGGTCAGTTTCGGCACCGGTAGTACCGTCATAAATCGAAAGAAATTCAGGTGTTGAAACTATGTATTGTCTGTCCTTAAATATAGCAAGATTGTTTGTATCCTTGCTGTAATCGGTTATGCCGTCATTATTTATATCACCTATTGTATTTCCGGCACCGTCTGTTGTACCCTCAAACGAGCGGAGAATAACCTCTGCTTTTCCGTCACCGTTCATATCATATGCAAGAATATTTATATCATGCTCATTGATTTCGTTCGGACCGATATTTATTGTCCAAAGCTGAGTTCCGTCCGTGTCGTATGCCTCAATAAGAGGATAGTGTGTACGTGTTGAGGGATCCATGTTTTTCGGTGTCCGGCGGATTATAAATTCATATTGACCGTCACCGTCAAGGTCGGCTGCTGTGGCATCATCAATATTATATTCGCCGCCGTCCTCGTGCTTATTTACGGGAATGGAAATATAGTCCTTATCCCATAGCTTTGCCGTTGCTTTCTCATCCGTTTCTGCACCGTTTTCAATGGCAACGAGAGTATATTCCGCACCCGATACCGCACTGCTATCGAAGAAATTTGTTCCCATTATAGGAAATTTATTTAGTTTTTCTCCGTTGCGGTAAAGATTATATGTTATTGATGCAGATTCTGTGCCGAGCAGTCTCCATGAAATTAAAGCACCGTTTTCAGCGGGAACAGCTGTTAAACCTCTGTCGAGGTACTCCATTTGACGGTTTCCCATCGGACGTGCGGCATATAGCCTTTCTGTTTCCTCACGTTCGGCGGTATTTATTCCGCCGTCATATTTTCCGACTGTAAATCCGTCCGAGCTTACCTCCGGAGTAAATGTTCCGGCATTTGCAAGCGGAGCAGCGGAAACCAGCATTGCCGCAGTCACTGCCGCGGAAATAAAACGTTTTCTATACATTGTTTTCTCCCTCCATATACAAAAGATTATCATTCCGATAAAATATATAATGATTTTATCATATTTTAATGAAAAAAGATAGGTTAAAATAAAACGAAAATACAATTGATTTTTTGTATATAATGCTAATACATAAGGTGTAAAATATGTGTTATATAATCTAAAATGACGATTTAGTTAAAAAAACAGTGATTAATTTTTAATTTTACGGCAAAGTGATTAAAGTGGGTTTACATTAAAAAAAATTTATGATAATATTCTCTTAATCGGTAGACGAAAAAATATATTAATGAAGGGAATAGTTATGAACAAGAAAATAAAAATTGCAGCTGCGGTAATAGCTGTTGCAGTACCGTTTGCAGCTGCGGCACAACAGAGTATACATATTTCAATAAATGGGCATGAGATTATACCGAAGGATGTGGATGGGAATGTAGTTGAACCGTTTTTGAAGGACGGAACTACATATCTTCCTATTCGTGCAATTGGTGAAGCACTGGGAAAGAATGTAGAGTGGGATGACGATACACAGACAGTATCGGTAAATGATATGAACTTTTCATATGAATACGGAGATTTAATATATGAAAATCCTTTAGTATCGGAGAATGACACAAAGGATTTTATAATGGAAGGAGATGCAAGTGTAAGTTTTCCGGAAGGAAAAATGCGTCTTGAAAATAACCTTGACCCATCGCTCGGACAAGCTTCAAATTATGTGTATTGGTGCAATGAAAAGCTGCCCGATTCAGTAATCATAGAATGGAATTTTAAACCGCTGAATGATGACGGACTTGCTATAATGTTTTTCAGTGCGGACGGACAGGATGGTAAGGATTTATTTGATAGGTCGCTTGCAAAGCGTGACGGGCAATATAAGCAGTATCATTCAAGTGATATAAATGCATTTCATGTATCATATTATAGACATTCAACGGATAGCGAGAGCAACTTTAATGTATGTAATTTAAGAAAGAGTGCCGGATTTAAAATGGTTGCGCAGGGTGCGGATCCGTTGCCAGCGGCAAAATATGTTAAAGAGCCGTATAGAATGAAAGTAATAAAAGATAAAGAAGTAGTAAGATTTTATATAACAGATCCGATAACAGGAATAGAGCTTATGCCTTTTGAATTTATTGATAACGAAGAGGAAAACGGAAAGTTTCTTGAGGGAGGCTATATCGGTTTTAGACAAAAAGCACCGCTCATAGGAGAGTATTCTGATTTGAAGGTTTATAAAGCTATTAGAAAGTAAAATAAGGAGGCTGTCACAAAACTCAAAGAGTTTTGTGACAGCCTCATGAGGTTGTAGAAAAACAGT
>USPO01000089.1 GCA_900556575.1 uncultured Eubacteriales bacterium | reverse complement strand
GGCTGTCACAAAACTCTTTGAGTTTTGCAACAGCCTCTTTAGTATTAAAAACGAAAGGAAAAGCCGAAAATGAAATTTTTTGATGAATTTAAGGAATTTATATCGAGAGGGAACGTAATGGATATGGCAGTCGGTGTTGTTGTCGGCGGAGCGTTTACGTCCATTGTAAATTCACTTGTAAAGGATATTATAACTCCGGCAATTGCACTTATAACGAAGCTGTTTAAAACGAGTGTTGAAACCGGTGCGGATAAAGCCGGAGTGGGCGATACGGTCAATAAGCTTATGGATATGCAAAACTGGATTATTCCGGGTACAGCAATTAATATAGGCTCGTTCTTGCAGTCTGTTATAAGCTTTCTCATAATGGCATTTATAATTTTTTGTGTAGTAAAGGGAATTAATGTACTTAGAGATAAGACCTTAGCGTCAAAGGAAGAAGAAAAGGAACCGGAAGAGGAAAAAGGTCCGACTCAGGAGGAACTCCTTACGGAAATTCGTGATTTACTTAAAAAGGATAAATAATATACAAATAATGCAGCAAAGTTTAACTTTACTGCATTATTTGTATATTACTGCCTATTCGCTTTTATTCCATTACTTACCGTGTGTGCAAGGAAATTGCAAAGCTCTCCCGCATCCATCGTTCTGTCCTCGCGCAGCAGCCATTCACGGATTACGGCTATTGCACCGTTGGTGTACAGGCAGACAAGCATTTCATTGTCAGGGACATCTCCAAGAAGAGAAAACAGCTTTTCGCCTAAAACTTCGCTCAGCCTATTTAAAAAATCGGCACCCTGCGAAGATGTTGCAATTGCCTCGAATAATGAACGGTTGTCAAGAATGTATTGCAGAGACTGTGTCATACTGTCCATCGCATCCTTATTTAATATATCTTCGTTGTTAAATACGCTTATTCCATCAATAAGCTTTTGCTCTATAACATGGAGCAGGTCATATATATCCTCGTAATGGGTATAAAAGGTCGAACGGTTGGTATCTGCCTTGTCGGTTATATCCTTTATTGTTATCTTGTTTATGTCATTCTTCTGTATAAGCTCTATGAATGCCTTTTCTATTGCCGTTCTGGTTTTTCTGGTTCTTCTGTCATCTGTTACTTTACGCATTGTATTCCTCCATTTGAAATTTTACCGTTTCTTAGCTTGACAATTACCTACTATAATATCATACCACAAAATTAACATTTGGTCAATTACCAACTCGTATACAATATTAGATAAGTGTTGTTTATCATACAAAAAATAAAAATTGATTATTGAGATTTTTTTAAAATAACGTATAATAATATATGTACTAATATGCAAAAGGAGTTGAGCCGATGAAGAAAGAAGAAATCAAGGATAAATATATGGAAGATTTTAATGATGACAGTGAAGAAAATAAAAATTTTCTTTATAAGGTCGCAGAATTTATAGTAGATAAAAGAAAGGCATTTTATCTTATTTTTATTGTTTCGGTAATAATCAGCTTGGGATGTATGTCATTGGTAAAGGTTAATAATGACCTTTCATCATATTTGCCGGATACGACCGAAACAAAGCAAAGCTTAAATATCACCGACGATCAGTTTATAACCTATGCTTCCACCAATGTAATGGTATCAAACATTACATATAAAACGGCGGAGGAACTTGAGGATATAATAAAGGAAACAGACGGTGTAAAATCCGTTACCTTTGATAATGACAAAGACCATTACAAGGACTCTGCGGCTTTGTTCGAGGTAACACTAAATGAAACAGATGACCTTGACAGGGAATTGGAAATAATAGACGATTTGAAAGGTAAGCTTGCGGATTATGATACATATTTCTATTCCACAAGTATAGATGAGTCGGCAAAGGAATTGGATAGTGAAATGGTAATTATCCTTGCACTTGCCGCATTGGTAATATTGGTTATACTATTGTTCACAACGCAGAGTTTCATGGAAATACCGGTATTTATAATAACTTTTGCGGCGGCGGCGGCATTGAACATGGGAACAAATTTGCTGCTCGGTGAAATTTCATTCATGAGTAAATCTGTTGCGGTAGTATTGCAGCTTGCTTTGGCAATTGACTATTCAATTATACTTTCGCACCGATTTGCGGAGGAAAAGGAGCATCTTGATACAAGAGAGGCTATTATAACGGCACTTTCAAAGGCTATTATAGAAATAAGTTCATCAAGTTTAACCACAATATCAGGTCTTGCCGCCCTTATGCTCATGCAGCTTAGAATAGGTATGGACTTAGGTCTTGTATTATGTAAGGGTATTTTATTCAGCCTTGTTTCGGTGTTCCTGCTTATGCCGGGTTTACTTCTGCAATTCTCAAAGCAGATTGATAAAACAACACATAAGAGTTTTATTCCGAGCATAGACGGATGGAGCCGAATAGTAGTAAAAATGAGAAAGGTTTTCCCGATTATTTTCGGAGTAATAATGATTGCCGGAATAGTTTTCTCAAATAAGGCATCATATACCTTTGACAGTACAAGCCAGGACCCGACACGTCCTACCGAAAGATCTATCGCAAAGCATAAGATAGTAGATGAATTCGGAGAAAAAAATCAGCTCATGCTTATAGTACCGGTAGGAAATCATGCTAATGAAAAAAAGATAATAGATCAGGTAGAAAAGAATGAGTATATAACAAACGTACTTGCTCTTTCAAGTACCGAGGCAAAAAAGGGACATACCTTAACGGAAGAAATGACCGCAAGGGAATTTGCCGATATGATGGATATGGATTACAGTGCCTGCAAGCTTTTGTATCAGGCATACGGAATTAAAAATGAGGAATATAATTCAATATTGGGGGATGTGAGCGAGTATAGAGTAGAACCTATAAAACTGCTGTTCTTCCTTAGAGATTATATGGATAAGAAAGTAATAACGCTCAGCAAGGCTGATGAGGATGAATTATATGATACCTTTGATAAGCTTGATGATGCGGTAGCACAGCTTGAGGGAGATAAGTATGCAAGAATAGTATTTAACTATACTTGTCCGGTGGAGAGTGACGAAGCATTTGACCTTGTGGATGAGGTAAGAAACGTTGCCCTGCAATACTATCCTGAAGCATATGTTGCCGGAAATACAACAAGTGCGAAGGACTTAAAAAGCTCGTTTGCCGGAGATAATAATAAGATAAGTATAATAACGCTTATAGCGGTATTGTTCATTCTTATGTTTACGTTCCGTTCCGCAGGATTGCCGGTACTTCTTGTACTGGGTATTCAGGGAAGTATATGGATAAACTTCTCGTTCCCTTATCTGCTCAATGCACCTATGCATTTCCTGGGATATTTGATAGTAAGTTCAATTCAAATGGGGGCAACAATTGACTACGCCATTGTATTCGCAAGCCGATATACGGAGCTTAGGCAGACGGAAAGCAAGGAGGAAGCTGCGATTCATTCGCTTGATGCTGCATTCCCGACAATTCTTACATCGGGTTCTATCCTTATGATTGCCGGATTTTTGATAGGTATCGTATCAACAAACCCGATTATTTCATCACTTGGAATTTCTTTGGGACGAGGAACATTGATTTCAATCGCAATAGTAATGTCCGTATTGCCGGAAATAGCAATTCTCTTTGATAAGTTTATAGAAAAGAGTGCATTCCCGAAAAAGGAAAAGGAAGAAAAGCTTAAGAGCGAAAAGAGAAGCGGTATTATGTATGTTGACGGAAGCGTAAGAGGATATGTTTCCGGATATATGATAGGCGAATTCCACGGTGTGGTAAGAGGAGATATTAACGCAAAGGTAGAGAATATAGAGGTAGATGAAACAAAATTTGAACCTGCGGGATATATAGAATCGAAAGGAACGGTGAATGATGAAGAATAATAATATTAAGCGTTTTGCCGCTGCATTCGGGGCTGCCGCAATTTTGCTTAATTCCGCATATATACCTATGGTAAGTGCGGATGCGTCAGTTGTAACGATTTCATCGGCAGATGATTTAATTGAATTTCTCAAAGGCTGTACCTCGGATGAATATTCCAAGGGAAGAACCTTTGTTATAGAAAATGATATTGATATGGACGGAAAAAGTTTCAGCGGCGGCGGAATTTTCTGCGGCACACTGATGGGAAACGGACATACAATAAGAAATATTTCAATGGATTTTCGTGAGGCAAACGGGGGACTGTTTACCAATATCGGCAATGACGGACAGGTAAGAGATTTAAACCTTTCGGGAGATTTCCGCCAGTACACCAACAGCAGTGAAGGAATAAGTGCCGAAAATATTGTCGGAGACATTATGAAAAATGCCGGAATATCGGGAATTTCTCCGTCAACCTCGGCGGGAATGACGGGAGCAATTGCGGCGGTAAATTCCGGACTTATTGTAGACTGTACCTTTGAGGGTACAATAAGCGGTCAGAAAAACACGGGCGGAATTGTCGGCAGAAATGACGATACCGGAATAATAGATACCTGTGCAAATGCCTCAACCGTAAGCGGTGTTGAAACAACCGGAGGAATAGCCGGAGAAAATAAGGGAGTAATAAAAAACTCAAGAAATACGGGAAAAATTAATCCGGAGGCAGAAGAAACAACAAAGGAGAGCGGAGGAATAGCCGGACTCAGTACCGGAGTTATAGAATACAGTAAAAATGAAGGTGAGGTAGGCTGTGAAGGCTACGGTACAAATGCCGGAGGAATAGCCGGAAAGCAAAACGGAGCCTTAATGGAATGTGAAAATTCCGGAAATGTCGGAGCAAAGGAGAATGCCGGAGGAATTGTCGGAATATTCGTGCCGTTCACAGATGTGGATGTTATAACAGATGATTTAAAGAATGAATGGCAGAAACAGAAGGATGATTTAAAGAGTGAGGCGGATAAGCTAAGGGATAACCTTAAAAAGAGTGCAGATGAGCTTACAGACGGCTTTGGACTGTTCAACAAAAACTTTTTAGGTGTAAGCAGCGGAAGTGTTGACAAGGTTCTTGACAGCCTTGCAGGCTATCTTGACAGTGCCGCACAAAGACGTTCCGATTCGGCAAAGTCTGCAACAGACAGCCTTGATTCTATCAGCGGAGCGGTTGAAGATGCATTAAAGGATCGTTCACTTCAAAACCAAATGGCTGATTCACTTAGCAGACTGAGTGATTCCATTTCAGATGTTACAAATTCAATGACCGATGCGGTAGACAGAACAACGGACTTATCTGATAATGTAGATGAACTGACATCAAACCTCACAAAGCTTACCGATGATACATCTGCCTTGCTGGCAAGCCTGAATGAAACAGCGTCGGGAACTTCGGACAGATTAAACAGCAATACGGAAAGTCTTAAAAATGTATCGGATTCGCTTGCCGATGCATTGGACAGAGTAGATATTGATACAAGTGCGCTTGATAAGGCAGCACAGGCGCTGCTTAATATGACGAGGACGCTTGATGACGTAATAGACGACCTTCAGGATTTGGGTTATGATATAAGATATGATTTGTCAAAGCCGCTTCGTGACTTGAGGAAGCTTGTTAATGATATTACGAATGATATAAACGGTCACAAGGAAAAACTTGATGAACTTAAAAAAAAGCTTGAGGACTTGAAACAGAAGATAGATGATAAAATTCATGAAATCATACCTACAAGAAATCCGATAAGACCAACGGCAATGCCGACAACAAAGCCGAAATCTGCGGATGAGCAGACACCGCTTAATGTAGGAAAGGCATTGCTTGACAAGCTGTTTATTACGGCAGAGGCTGCGAGTGATGATAAGGATGACAGCAAACTGTTAAGTCTTGATGAAATTCTCGATACTGACCGTATCAAGGAGGAAATGAAGAAGGTTATAAGTGTTGATGTAACGCTTGACCGTCATGTTGCCGGAGAATATACGGATACCGCACTTGTGAAATATTGTATTAACACAGGAGAGGTAAGAGCAAATGAAAATTCCGGAGGAATAGCCGGAAACATGGGAGTTGAGTCGCTCAGAAAGAGCGGAGAAACACTCCAGCTTTCGGACGGAAAGTCGATAGTATCGGATTTGGCGGTGAAGGCAACGATACATTCATGTATCAATGACGGAGAGATATATGCAAGCCAGGAAAATGCCGGAGGAATAGTAGGTTCATCGAATGTCGGAATAATAAAGGGCTGTTTGGGAGCAGGTGAGGTTTGTGCCGAAAACGGCGGATATGCCGGAGGAATAGGCGGAAACATGAATGCAAGCATAATATATTCGATAGGTGCGGCAAGAGTAAGCGGAGAAAACAACCTCGGAGGAATAGCAGGAATGGCAAGTTCGATAAGAGAAAGCTATTCACTTGCTTCATTTGAGGGAAATGCCGAGCGTATCGGTATGATTGCCGGAAGTGCCGACGGAGAGATAAAGAACAATTGCTTTATTTCCGAGGAGGTCGGCGGTGTCGGCGGTGCGAGCTACGAAACGAATGCACAGAATATTCCGTTTGAGGATATGAAGTGCAGTGATAAGCTGCCGGAAAAGATGAGTATGTTCTTTAATGATGACTGGGTAAGAGAGCAGGAT
>USPO01000088.1 GCA_900556575.1 uncultured Eubacteriales bacterium | reverse complement strand
GCCACAAACACACCCTTAACACCCTCGGCATTTTCAATCTTCGCCTTGTCAATTTTCTTTTCATCTCCGAGTACAAGTCTTAATCTTGTAGCACAATGTGCTGCACTCACGAGATTTTCCTTGCCGCCTATTCCTTCGAGAACGGTCAGCGCTGCTTTTTTGTAATCCATATTTCTCTTCCTTTCTTTATATGTATTTTCCGTAATTTCACACTATTCACATTCTTTTGTGTGAAATCGTTTTCATATTATGATTATATTATATACCTTTATTTTTATTTTGTAAATTGATTTTTTAAACAAATTTAAATTTATTTTTTGTGCACATTGCACATTTCAGTATAAAATGTGCATGAAATCGGTTACATACAATTTTTTATTTTCAAAACCATGTGCAAATATTTCTGTTAGCTCGTACTAACATAAGTTAATCATTGTAAATTTTATTAATTTTGACGAAACAAAAAATATTGACAAACTGTTAATACCATTGTATAATGATTTATAGTTACATCAACCGCATCGGTTGATTAATTTTTTGAATTTAAGTTAGCATATACTAACTTAAGATAGTTTTAAAGGAGGAATAAAGAAAATAATGAAAATTTCTAAATTCAAGCTGCTTCTTGCCGGAATTTTTTCTGTAAGTTCTGTAGGAATACCCTTTTCATCATTCGCCGCTTCCAACAAATATGAAGCCTCTGTTTATGTAACAAACATCAGCGGAGCGGAAGAAGCCGCCGCAGTACTTCATCAAAATTCAGGTGCATCACTTGAAGATGACAGTGAATCGGAATATAATCCCGGAAATACGGTAATTGCCGATATTGACACAAATCTTTCGTGTTCATATAATGCAGAAAGCATATATTACTATAATGACGGCGGATACTACATTCTCAAATACAGTGATCCGTCATCGGCAAAGGATGCCGCAGAGCAGTTAAAAAGTGACTATGCCAGCAAAACAATTTTTCAGGACCGCAGCGTTTCGCTTGCGGAACTCACAAATAATTCTAATGACACATCCGACTCTGACAGCTCCGAAAATACTCTCCCCTACGGAGCCGAGCTTTTGGGACTTGATAAGTTAAAAGCCGAGTCATGGTCGGGAAGTGTCACCGCAGCGGTTATTGACAGCGGAATAAACAAAGAACATACATGGTTTAAGGATAGACTTGATACGGAAAACAGTGTAAATCTTGCAATCGATTATGAAAATAATCGTTCCGCCTATGATGATTTGGGCGGTCACGGAACTCATGTATCGGGTATCATCACATCTTCCACTCCGGAACAGGTTAAGGTAATGGCTGTGCGTGTATTTGACGTAACAGGCACATCTACTCTGACCACAATTACCCTCGGTATAGATTATGCCGCCGAACACGGAGCGGATATAATAAATATGAGCCTTGGTCAAGAGTATGTGTCAATCGAAGAGGCTGCATTTATGAACGAAGCCTTTAAACGTGTGGTAAATTCCGGCTGTTCGATATTTGCGGCGTCGGGAAATGAATACCGCGATACATCAAAAAGCTTTCCGGCAAGCAGTGCATGGACAATTGCTGTCGGTTCAATTGAACCTTCCGGAAACAGCTACATACGTTCAGACTTTTCAAATAACGGACCACTTCTTGATTTCTCCGCCCCCGGCAGAGATATTACAAGTGCATGGATAGACGGAAGTGACGCAATGATGGCTGCATCGGGAACATCAATGGCAACACCGTTTCTGGCTGCCGAAGCCGCTTATATAAAACTTATGCATCCCGAATATACACAGGTTGATGTATATGCATCTCTTCAGGATTATGCGGTTGACCTCGGAGAACCCGGCAAGGATAATGAATTTGGCTGCGGTTATGTTGATTTATCAGACTATATTTCCCGCGAAAATGATACATCAATCAGAAAAAGCCAGTCAATATATACAGATTCGGTAATTAATACAGATATGAACCATGCCGGAGAAACACTTCCCTTAACCGCTCACATCGGACGCGGTGACGGTGTATTAAGCTTTATTTCCTCCGATACCTCTGTTGCGGAAATTAAGGACAACGGTATCAAAATAAACAATGCCGGCAGCTGTGAGATTACAGCAATTGCCTCGGCAACCGATAAATATCTCGAAACCTCCAAGAGAATACAGCTTGTAGTTTCAAGGGGTGTTCAGGAAATACAATTGGATAAAACAGACTATACTCAGGATATTTCGGACGGTGCTTTTAAATTAAATGCAAAGCTTGCTGTCGGTGACGGAGAAATAACATTTAAATGCAACAAAAAAGACGTAGTCACCGTTTCACCGGACGGAACAGTTATTCCGAAATCGGTCGGTTCTGCCGAGGTTTACGCTGTCGCCTCCTCAACAGATAATTTTCTGTCGCAAATTTCAGAGCCGATACACATCAATATAACAAGCTCCGCAGTAATCGGCGATGTAAACGATGACGGCATTGTTCAGGAAAAGGATGTAATTTTACTTGCGAGATATGTCGCTCTTTGGAACAACATCAGCATAAATCAAAAAAATGCCGATATAAACGGTGACAGTAAAATAAATGAGGCTGATGTTCTTTTATTGGCAAGAAAGGTTGCCTCAAATTAAAAAAACATACAAAAATACTATTATAGAAAGGGAAAGTATAATGAAAAAAAATCTAAAAAACATAATTGCAGCCGGATTAGGCGCTTCAATGCTCATTCAGCCGGCAGCCTTGCTTGCATTTGCAGCACCGGAGCTTAATAGCTCCTATGCTATTCTTGAAGAAGATACCTCTTCTGCTATGCCCGAGGTCTCAAGCGTAGAGGAACATTCTTCTCCGTATTACAGTGGTCCTGTAATCACATTTGCCGAAAGCGGAGACTTTCTCAGCAAGATAACAAAAATAACCGTAAACGGAGCAGAATCCACCCAGGGATACAATGATGCAGCCGGAAATTACAGCATCGGATATTCAGATCCTACCATATTTATAGGATACGGTCTTTTCAATGAAGGAACAAATGTAATTATTATATCAGCTACGGGATACAAATCGAAAGTATTAACCGTTACAAAAGATTCCGATGTATATGAACTCGTTTCACAGTCCGACGAAGACATCGCCGAAAGCACAGACGAGGCTATACAAAACGTAATAAACCTTATTAATGCAATCGGTAATGTAACACTTGAAAAGGAATCTCAAATAAACGAAGCAAATGATGCATATAAGGCTCTCACCGAAGAACAGGCTGCACAGGTAACAAACTATTCCGTACTGACTTCCGCAATCGAACAGCTTGAAAAGCTTAAAAATCAAACCTCTGGTGACAAGCTTACCGCACCGCTTATCACAAAGGTAGAAGTAAGCACAAGCTGGAGCGGAGAAGTTGAGGGATTGTTAATTTCTGAAATAAGCAGCTATGGAACCGATGCGGAAAAGGCATATTGTACGGCAATAGCAAGCGGAACGCCGAAGGCAGAGCTTTCCGTAAACGGCAACGTATTGGAATATGCATGGAGTGATGACGGCAATCCAGTTTGGGATACAGGGTATAATGGTATCAGTATTGGAGCGGGTGCGTTTTCAGAGGGTGAAAATACCATTATAATTAAGGTAAGCGGATACTATGACAAAAAACTTGTTGTAAACTATGACGGCAGCTTATATACATTTGTTTCTCAGGAGGATATAGGCGCTGATTTAACACCTACTCCGGCTCCGGACGATGACAAGGCTTCGCTTTCCGACCCTATTGCAGATGGTGTATACACTCTTCATTACAGTGTCAGCCAGGTAGAAAACAGCCAAACCTCCATGTTAAGTGAAACAATGGACTCTAACATAAAGCTTACTGTTGAAAATGGAGTAAAAACAATATCCATACTCAATAATGTTCTAAGTTCATTCCTTCTTGATGTATCGGTAGGCTTAGACTCCGAATCATTCAAAAAGTCCACGCGTACACCGTACGGAACACAGGATGCACATGGGGCATACAATGCCTACATCTACACCATGGAAGTTGAACAGCTTGACCAGCCTCACATTATCGCCGCACTTGTTACCGCTATGGGCGGACAGGAAAGCGATATTTACGATTACAGCAAGTATACCGCTGCAAATCTGACCTTTACAGAAATAATTTCCGGATGGGATGACTGGCAGAGTGCAATCGATGACAAGAACAATCCGCAGGGAGAGGCACGCACCATTGCCGCACTTGTCGAGGCAGGCTATGATACAGATAATGACAACAATATAAGTGATGAAGAATTTGCCGCTATTTCGGGAGAGGTTGATTTAAGCTTTAAAGACCTCACAGACATCTCTGTACTTTCAAAGCTTTCCGATAAGGTAACAACACTCAATATCTCCGGAAACGAAATTGAAGCACTTCCGTCGGGCTTGCTTGACAATATGACAGGTCTCAAAAACTTTTATGCGGAATATAACCTTATAACAGATATTCCGGAAAATTTCTTCAAGAACAATACCGAGCTTGAATGGATTTCATTTTCGGGAAATCTTATTCAGGAAATAAGTGACGACGATTTTGCCGGACTCACAAACCTGTCAACTCTTGATTTAATAGGAAATAAAATAAGCAGTGTTTCCGAAAATGCACTTGCCTCCGCATCAAAGCTTTCGGATTTCGGTATAGGTGACAACCTGCTTACTTCTCTTCCGGACGGTTTCTTTGCAAACCAAAAAGAGCTTACATATATAGGAATAGATAATAATAAGTTTACTGTATTGCCAAAATGTGTAGAGTCGGCTTCGGCTGTTGAACGCCTGTATGCAAATGAAAATCTCATAACCGATATTTCAAATGTAGATTTCTCAAAGCTGCCCAATTTAAAGGCTCTCAATCTTATGAGAAACCGTATTACGGAATTAAAGCCTCATATGTTTGACGGAAACAATCAGCTCAATGAAGTTGATTTACATGACAATCAGCTTACGGACATAAGCACAGACATGATTCCGGACTTAGCCGCTGATGTTACAAGACTTAGATTTGATATAACTCTCAATAATATTGATGTTATACCTACAGCTGTTAAGCAAAAAATAAATGCAAGAGTTACTCCTCAGAAAACCGACTTTGCCGTAAAAGCTTCGGGAAATGATAAAACCGTTTCATATACTCAGGATTTGGATTTACTGAATCTTCGTGTATGGTACGATGAAAACGTTGACGTTCAAAATTCGGAACTGGCTACTCTCGATGACTATAAATCATATCTCGAAACACAGGATGCCGATATAAATAACATAGCTCCGTATATGCTTAACTATTATAACTGGAATATACAGACTGAAATTCAGAAGAAGAATGATGACGGCAGCTTTGAAACAGTAAAAACCGTATCCGAGGATAACAAAAACGATACCTTAAGCGGTTCATTTGACGTTGACGAATACGGCACATACCGTATAGTCAAGTCAATATATGTTAAAATTTCAACATTCGTAAAGTCTTGTGAAATTATATCGAATGAAGTTACGCTTACGGATAAATCGGAAAGTGAATTATTTGTACTTGAAAATGCATCTGTACCGACAAATGCCCAAGAAGGAGATATTGTTATATTCCCGATTAATGTTTCACAAAATCCAGGATTTATCTATGGCAGTATGACATTCTCATGGGATAAAAACGTGTGGGAACTTGCAGAAGCAGAAGATACGGCAAAGCTTGATACAAGCATTTCACCGAAAATCACTTCGGATATGGATTCATATAAGCTTACCTTTGGAAATATGCTCGGTACAAGCAACTTTACTAACACAGGTACTTTCTTTAATCTTAAATTCAAGGTTAAGGATGCGTCAAAAATATATGACAGTGCCATAAATGTTAAGTCAAATGCATTGCTTGATTATAATATCACGGATGTTCCCGTAAATGACAGCTTCTCAAACGGAACAGTACAGCTTGTTGCTGTTAAGCCATTGCCTGCAAAGACAGAAACAACCATTTCTGAAAAAACAGACAGCCTTGTAACCGGTACGGTTAAGCTGGAAAACATTCCGGATAACAGTTCATTACTTGTTTCGGGATATGAAAACGGCAGACTCACCGGCACATATATTAAGGAAAATGTTTCATCGGGAACAGAATCCTTTACCCTGAACTCAAGTGCGGACAGTATAAAAATAATGGTTTGGGATGGAATTTCAAGTATGAAAAACATAACAGAACCAGAAATTAAATAAAATTAAATAAAATAACTTGCCGCTGTTTATATATGCGGCAAGCTTTTTTATTTTGTAGACGCTCTCACAATTAAATCACAACCGAGTTTATATTGCTTTATAATATTATCATTATCCTTAATTTTTTCCAATATAATATTAACAGCCTCCTTACCGCCTGTACGGTAATGAAGATGTACAGATGTCAGCGATGGTCTTAACACCTCTGCCATTCTGCTGTCTCCAACCGAAGCAACCCTTACCTGCTCAGGAATTTGTATTCCGTTATCCGTAAGACAGCACCTTGCCCCCATAGCAATCGTATCCGTTGCACAGAATACACCG
>USPO01000087.1 GCA_900556575.1 uncultured Eubacteriales bacterium | reverse complement strand
CAAAGTACGGTGAGGATTATCGCATAATAGCGGATAATACAGAAGAAACACCTATGGAAAATACTATTTTTGAAAGCTATGCCGATGAGGATAAGGCTAAAGAGTCGGAAGAAAATGTAGACTATGTACAGTCTGTTATAGACAGCAGTACAAGTGAAGATACGGATCAAACTATTGAAGAGTATCTTGATGAAAATTCGGAAGATGAGACAAAAGAACCAGATGCGGCGGAAGAAGGCAGTACGCTCGCAAAAATGAAGGAAGAGCAGACAGGAGTAAAATCAAGAACACTTACAGATACACCGCTGGCAAGTCTGCAAAGCCAGATACTTCCGAATATGAGCGTGGAAAACGGATATGAAACATCATCCGAAACAAGTATCAAATTTGCTCCCGGAGAAGAAAGCAGGGAGATTGTATTTGAAATAATCGATGACAAAAAGTCAGAGGGTGATGAGATATTTCAGCTCATATTGGAAACATCGGATGAAAATACATCGGTTATCGATCCGTCACAATGCGGAATAGTTATAAAAGATGATGAACCGATTGAACATTCAAAATTGTCATTCACTCAGAACGAATATACATCGGACGGTGAAAAGGCGACGGTTACAGTTAAGCGTGAGGGTGCGGAGTACAGTTTTGTTACGGCAAAAGTTAATGTAAAGGAAAACGGCGATGCACAAGACGGTATTGATTTTGCCGGAGGCAGCGTTGATATTACATTTATACCGTATGTAAATGAGCAGAGTGTGGATATTCCCGTATCGGGCAACAGCGGAAAAACATTTTCGGTTGAATTGAGTGATGTAACAGGAGGAGAGAACGGAGAAACAATAAATTCAGCAGTTAAAATCGGAAAAAACAGATTAGAAAAAACAAACAGTTTTGATAATTTTGAAAATGAAGAAATTGCTGAATTATCCGGGTCAAATACACTTGAATTTAACTTAGGCTCACAGGGAAAAGTTAAGTCCTACGAAGTCGAGTACAATAACGGCGACAGGACTGCACCTATTATTGATGATAACGGAATAGAAGTAGGCGAGTATATATTTCCGTCTGATTTCGATTACGGATATTATTTCGGCGACAGTGCAACGACACGTCTCAGTCACACACAGAAAATAAGCGGCTGGCCGTTTGATGTGGCACATTTGTATTGGTACAACTGGCGTACATGGAAGGTCGGAAGTTCGGCATGTACGGTGAAGGTAAATCATACAAAATATCAGTATTACAGTCCTAACTGGGAGCAGAGCAGATATGTATTCGGCGGTCAAAAGGTTAAAATGAGAGTTTTGACTTCGGATTGGAGTGAACTGTCGAGTAAAACCGTGAAAGGTTCGTTTGATCATTCCAGCAAAAGCAATTCAAAGGGATATGAATATCACAGACTCGAACAGGGATTAAAAACAACAAAAACAGTAGACAAAAATGTAAAACCCGCATCCGGCGAAGGCTCTATTGAAATATATGCGTATGATGACGAGAGTAACATGACTCCGAAAACAGAGCTTTACGTTTACGGTATTGCTGCTATGTATCGTAAATTTAATGTCGAAGTCGCACAACCGGAGGAAATGGAATTCAAGAATGCGGACGGAAGCGTAAGAAGAGAAATACCGGCATCGGTTACATTGCCGCAGTGGCAAAAGACTCGTTATACAAACCAAACAATCGCACCTGATATAAGAGCATTGTCCGGCGAAAAGATAAAGGGTACAATAAAGGGCTGGAAAATATATATCGGCGACAAGAGTTTTGTTTATGAAACAAAAAATCAAACTTTAACTTTGGATACGGACCTTATTGAAAAAATTGACGAGTATACGGATAAGGTTGTTACAGATGACTGGGGATACTACACCGATATTAAAGTACAGCCGGTGTTTGAATATAAGCCTGTTAAAGTAACAGTACTTGAAAGCTCGGAGGGAGCTTTTAAAAGCGATGATTTAAAAGTCGGCATACATACAATGCACTTGGGAGATAAAATATGTCTTGAGGGTACCGCAAACGACTCAAATTATTATAACAGCGGATATTCAATGATTGAGAATATAAACGTAGGTGATACAAAGCATAATATTGACGGTGAGTTTAAATCCAATATGGACAGCTTTACCCTTAATCAATCGGAATATATTATAAAGCCGTTGTTTACAAAAGGCAAAAACTGTATTGAGGTTGTTTACGGAGATGACTGGGCAAAAAATAACATTGAGATTATAGGCAAAGTACCCGATTCCGAATTGCCGGAAGTACTGAAAGGTAAAAATATTCTTTATTACGAAGGTGACGATTCCGGCAAGGTAAAAGAGCAATACAGGCTTGAAATAGGCAAGGCATATACGGTAGAAGTAAGAGTAAAGGGTGATGATACATCACGCCGGCCGGTATTTGAAGTGCCTAATCACGGAAATATAACAGCGGCAAGTGTTGATTTGATTGCAGATACCGCAATTGCAAATAACAGAATTGTAGTCAAATCGGAAGAATATAACCCGAATGATATTAGTTGTATTCAAATTACAGGTAAAGCTGTATATGCCGCAAACTCTATAAGAGATTCGGCAGCGGCAGCAGATGTTCTTCCGGCTATCGGTGCCAATGTATATGCCGGCGGAGATACAGCAACGGGACTGAACGATAAAAAAGAAAAAGTATATTATACAAAGCACTGTACGTCCGTTACGAATGAAAACGGTATGTACACGATAAACGGTATTCATGCCAAGAGCGGTGACAGAATTTCTGTAAGATATGAAAATAACGACGTTCAGCAGGTTGAGTATGTAGATATAAATACCGACAATCTCAATAAAGAAAGCGTCACTTATGAAGATGAAATTTATAATGAACAAGATAACACCGTTGAGAAAAAACAGATTACGGTAGATGCATACAAGATAAATACCGAACCTGTTTATATGCCTATTCGTACGGCATATGCACCGTATATAACAAGTGTGACATACAAATATACCGACAGTACGATAAATGATAAGGTTGGCACAAGTGCAAATGAAGTTCCGATTATGGCAGATGCCGAAATTGAGTTTGGACTCAGTGCAGAGCTTAACGGTCATAAATTAAAACGTGCGGAATTTTCGCTTTACAGTTCAAAAGGCAGCCTTCTTACAACAAAGAAGGCAGAAAAGGCTAATCCGGACGGTACATATACGGCAAAGGTAGATACAAGCGAACTTCAAGGCGGTGCAAAGCTTTATGTGCGTCTTGTTGACGCAGAACCTCAAAGAATAGGTATTTCACAGATAGACCCTGTAACCGGTGAAGAAAAGATTGTATATCAGGAATTTGAAAAGGAATATACAAGAATATACAGCGGTATTACATTCTATGAACCGAATATTGAAGTAAAGCCTAAAGAAATGTCATTTTCAATGGCTGATATGGGTATGAAAGTCCCGTACATCGGTGATGTTGCGCCTACAGTATCAAACAGTAATGTAAAATTGAAGGTAACAAAAATTTCAAGTAAAATTGAAGGCGGCAAACCTCTGTATATGTATACATTCGGCTTTAGTGCAAGTACACAAGATATGGAAAAGAAAATTCAAAGTGTACAGAAGGCTATGGGAAGCGGTTCAGCGGCAAAAGAAGCACAGAAATCCATTGACGAAAAGATGAATGAATACGATACAAGAGGAGCGGATGCAGCCAAAGAGGAAATGCAAAAAGTTCTTACGGCACAGCAATTAACGGATAAAAAATATGAAGAAATTGCTAATGATAAAGAGGCATATAACGATTGGCTGAAAGAACAAACATATGCCAACATGGGTGAATATAAGTGGGATTTGCGTGTAACATTCCTATTAACATTTGGATACGCATACAGCGAATCGGAAAACACATATAAATTATTCAACTCACAATTTGCAATGTGCGGTACATTCAAGGCACAAAAAACGTGGTACTGGATTGTATGCGGTTATCCTGTATATATAAATATCACCGGTGAGATTTTATTGCAGGTAAGCGGAAGTTATGATGAAAATCTCAAGACGGATAAAGCAGTGTTTGACAATGCCACCGATTTATCGGCTTTAGTGGCACAGCAAACAACATTTAACACCGCACTGGGATTAAAGTTTATGCCGGGAGTCGGACTGTGCGGAGTGTTTGGAGTCCGGGGAATTATAGTAATGGATATTGCCGGAGTGGCGTCGAGTAATTCCAAAAATACCGGAGCGTTGATATCACTGTCCGGAGGCATGGGCGTTGATTTGGTGTTCTTAAGTTTTGAAGTGAAAATTGTCACAGGACTGCTGGGATTCGGTGCATATAAAAATGCAACGGGAATTAAGCTGCTGTCTGAAGAAGATGATATTTCAATAAAACCAATAGAACGCGGAAATATGACAAACAGCGTATTCGGAAACGGCAGCGGTGAAACAGATGCTGAGCTAAATTCATTAAAACCGAAAATGATAAAAACAAGGACGCTTGCCGATGATGTAATGGCAAAGATTGACCCTGCTATTATTACATTAAACGGCGGTACAAATAACGGAAAAAGCTTTATGGCATTCCTTGCAGATGATAAAGATGCAAATGACTTAAATTCTTCAAGAGTTGTATGCAGTATGAAAAATGCTTATGGAGAGTGGGAAGCATTAGAATATGCAGACTGCGAGGGTATGGCATCGAGCGATATAACGCTTATTCAAAGTGAGACAGACCCTGATATTGTATATATTATATGGTTGAGTACAGATAAGGTATACCCGGATGACTACAATATTGAAGACCCGGAAAATGCCAAGGAGTATATTCTGAATACAAATTATTATATGCAGCCGTACAATACCGCAGTACACACATTCGGTGATAAAATCAAAATCACGGACGATAACTACGAAAACGGAGCTAAGTATCAGAATATGGCACTTAAAGCCGAGTTGGAAGGTAATTTAATCAGATTCTTGTATATGAAACGTGATTTGAACAAAGCCGAAACAGCGGAAGATTTAATCAATATTTCAAAAACATATACTTGTCTTGCAGAGAAAGAATATGACCTTGCAAATAATGAGTGGGTTAAGAAAGAAATAGGCGGTAAGCAATATGAAGAAAGACTGATTAATATTGAACATCCGACTATTACAGACCCTGCAGTAGACGACTATACCACAGTAAACTTTGGATTTAGGGATAATGATGATAATAATCATGACTGTGAACTGACAGCTTATATCATAAACGAAAGCGGAGATCAAAATATAAACAGCAGAAAGTCTTTATGGCTTGCCGTTAAGGATAATACGAATGGTATCGAATATAAGCCTATTAAAATAAGAGGCACCGGCGACTTGAAGAGCGTGAATTTGTTTAATGCCAAAGACGAACTGTACCTTTCATGGGTGGACGGAAGTACGTTAAATACAATCAATCTAAGTGATGTACATGATACTATCCTTTACGAAGAAGCAATGATTGAAAACAGGAACGTCTACGAAAATATTGACCCGACTGATTTTAATTGGTATATAAATGCTGCGGAAGGTACCGATGAAACAAGTATATTCCGTATGATTGCCAATTCCGAAGTGATCGGTAATTCAATTAATGTAGTTGATGATGGCAGTGACAATGAAAAACAGGTTGATATAAGTAATTATCAAATTGTAAAAGGTAAAGACGATAACATTTATATGTTCTGGACTGCACCGGGAAGTACCGATCCGAAGGATTATTCCGTTGAACTGTTTGCGTCGGCATTCTATACACCGCCAGAGATTGCTGCAGACGGTAAAACTGATGAGGAAATTGCGGCGGCAATTGATGAAAATATTAAACATCAAAGCGGCTGGGGTCAGCCCGTTCAGGTTACTGATTACGGTAAAGTAATTGATGAAGTGAACGTTGAGGTAAATGAACTTTCACATATTGAAATAGTAGCAAACTGCTATGAGCAGAAGCCTACTCATAACGGTATGGAATACGGTCCTCATTCGCTTGTTGAAATTGAGTGTGTTCCATCCACGAGTATGGAATTTAAGGACGGTACGTTTAAGCTTGACGATACATATCCGATTGCGGGACAAAAAACAAATATCAATTATACAATGGTAAATAACGGACTTCTTCCGTCTGAAAATATAGAAGTTCATCTGTATGCAGCGTATAACGGTAAACAAGATTTGATTGCCGTAAAGAAATATGACAAGAGAGTATTTATGGGTGAAGAAATTTCGGACAGTGTTGAATGGACGGTTCCGGAATACCTAAATGATGCAGACGATTTGAGTATATATGTAAAAGTATACGAAGATGGCAATACATATGAATATATAGCAAATCTGCCTGTTGAGAAAAAGGCTGATTTGGAATTCGGAACACCCGAAATCGGCGGAGAATTCTGTTTGCTGACAAATACATTTGATGTTGATATAACAAACAAAGGAAATGTTGCATCGGAGCCTATGACAATTACTGTTACCGAAGGCGGTGATCAATCAATTCTGATTGGAGGAAAAGAAGCATGGCATATAACCACGGACGGGAGG
>USPO01000086.1 GCA_900556575.1 uncultured Eubacteriales bacterium | reverse complement strand
TGACAGTGTTTGCAAAGTTTCAGCGGTGCAAAACAGATATTCAATGATGTATCGTGAATATGAAGATTTACTTCCGTTTCTCGGCAATGCAGGAATTACGCTTGTCGCTCACTGTCCTTTGGCAAATGGATTTCTTACCGGCAAATACGGTAAAAATACCGAATTTGATAAGAAAAATGATTACAGAAGTCAAATGCCGCAGTTTAAAGCAGAGAGTATTGATAAAAATAAAGCATTGCTCTATATGCTGAATTACATTTCGGAGGAAAAGAATGCTTCTCCGGCACAGGTTTCTCTTGCATGGCTTATTGCAAAGGGAATTGTACCTATTCCGGGTACACGAAAGCTTTCAAGGCTTGAAGAAAATGCAGGTGCGGCCGATATTATTTTGACCGATGAAGAGGTATTGAATATAGATAATGCTTTAAAAACAATGGAGATGTCAGAAGTATTCGGTGGACACAAAGCTAAGTAAAAATTAATAATAAAAAATCGGGTATTCGGGATTTAACTCTGAATACCCGATTTTTTTATGCTTCAGTTTAAACCCGTCGGTTATAACTGATAAACAAATCGGTACTTCCAAGTAAAAGAAAACAGTGATATAATGATTATAGTAAAACATATAAGGAGGTTTTAAGAAATGAATAAAAAAATAATATCAATTCTTATCGCAGCATCTATGGCGGCAAGTACAGCTGTAAACGTATTCGCTGCTGAAAGAACAGATGCGGCGGCATCGGAGGTATATTCGGCTATGAGTGAGAACGAAAAGACTGATTTTATCAATGCAAATCTCAGTGTAAGATTACAGCATTTATCGAGACTTGCGAGCATCTCTTCTAATCAGGCGCTTGATAAGCTTGAGGAGGAGATAAGAGAGGCTCTTAAAGACGGTCTTACCGCAGTGGAAATAAAGGAAACCATTTATCACAGCGGTGCATACTGCGGATTTACAAGAGCGGCGGCAGCACTCGATAAGGCAGATGAAATCTTAAAATCATTTGGAGAGGATGTGACATATAGGAGCCGTATTACTTCAGATGAAGAAAACCGTTATAATGACGGATTAAATGTTCAGCGTCTTCTCTTCGGACCTCAAATAGGTACAATTACCGATGGTATGGAGGAATCATTAAAGCTGCAGACACTGTTTCTTTCGGGAATATGCTTCGGCGACTTCTATAACCGTGTTGGAATTCCGTTATATGAAAGAGAATTTATAACACTTTGTACCATTGCAGGAAACGGAAATTGCAGAGGTCAGCTTGGAGGTCATGTAAACGGTAATTTAAATGTCGGACATTCAAAGGATATGCTCCGTGCGGCTATGCTTTACAATGAGGATATTAATGGTAAAGAAAAGACAGACCTTGTACTTGATGTGATTGATAAAACAGAAAATGAAGTAAATTCAAATCCGGCAGAGGAACGTCCGCAGCCTGTTAAAACCGTTACTGCTGATTTTAACAGCGACAGCGAAGAGCTTTTAAGCCTTATGGAGCATTTTAAAACAGATGATAAGGATAATTATATCGGAAGCAACATTGACATTGAAACTCAGAACACTTTGATTAATGCAACCGAGGCAGTTATAAACGGAACAGAAATTCCGTCAAGCGAAAATAAAGCTGTTCAGGTTTTAATAGACCTTGCTGTAATGGATGCACAGGGCGGCAGAGAAAATGAGCTTGAAGATAAGGTAAGAGAGGGATATGTAGCAGGACTTACAAAAGATAATATGCTTGCTGTTCCGCTTTTAACAGCACCATATAATGGATTTCCAAGAACATTAAATATGAGAGGTTCTCTTTCAGCTGTTGTTGTTGATATTGATGCTATTGCTGAAAATGAACAGAAACCGGCAAATGACAAAACAACCGTAACAATGCAGATAGGAAACCCTGTTATGACAATAAACGGCAGCGAACAAAATATTGATGCTGAAGGAACAGCTCCGGTTATTGCAGATGATAGAACACTTTTGCCGGTTCGTGCATTTGTCGAAGGCATAGGCGGAGAGGCAGAGTGGAATGAGAGCAATCAGACGGTAACTCTCAGATATGACAATAACGAAATAAAGCTTACAATAAATTCGGATACGGCTTATTTGAATGATGAAAAAAATAAGCTCGATGTGAAGCCTGTGATAATAAATGACAGAACAATGCTGCCGATACACTTTATTGCCGAAAGCTTCGGATATACGGTTCTTTGGTCTCAGGATACTCAAACGGTGACGATTTTAAATGCAGATAAAATTGATAATGTATTTGCAAAAGGAGATGTGAATCCGGCATCGCCTAAATTCACCGGTGTATCGTATATGAATTGGCTTACAAGCTATAATGAGGAAACAAAAATTCCGGCATTCGGTCAGGTGACATTGGAAACCGTATACAAGAGAAATCGGCTCAACAATGATTTTTGATAACGTATCATATCAGGCATAAAATCATGATAAGGCTCTGATGAAAATTCTTGCACCGGAGTATGTATATTAAGCGGAGGTAAGAAATGAAAAAGATAATACTTTTAATGACTGCTGCATTAATGTGTATTTTTATTTCAGTATCGGCATATGCCGATACTGAAATGAGCTATTCTGACGGGACACTTAATGTAAGCGGTCTTGAACAAAATGCAGCGTTGGTTCATGTTTCGTATACGGACGGCAGAATAGAGAATGTAAATGTCAGCAATGCAGAAAATGGAACACAAAAGGTCAATGCAAAAAACGGAGATAAATTTTTTATATGGAATAGTATTGAAAAAGCACAGCCGTTAAGTAAGCCTATTGTTGTTGGAGAAGAGAGTAATGTGCATAATAAAAAGACGCTTGTAGTGTATTATTCGGCACAAAACCATACAAGGCAGGTTGCAAATTATATTCAAGAGGCAGCGGATGCGGATATTTTTGAGATTGTACCTGTGAATCCGTATACAAGTGCTGATTTAAACTGGAACAATTCAAGCAGCAGAGTTGTTTATGAATATCAGAATCCGGAGGCAAGAGATATTCCTCTTGTAACAACAGCTGTACCTAATTGGGAGGATTACAGCACAGTATTTATAGGTTACCCTATATGGTGGGGAATAGCAGCTTGGCCGGTTAATAATTTTGTAAAGGAAAATGATTTTACGGGAAAAACGGTTATTCCGTTTTGTACATCGTCAAGTTCGGGTATAGGTCAGAGCGGCACTTTGCTTGAAAATATGACGGGAACAGGCGATTAGCAGACGGGTATGCGTTTTCGTTCAAGTGCAAGCAAAAATGATGTTACAGCATGGGTAAACAGTCTGAACATTAATTGATTTTACATGAACAATAAGATATTTTAATGAGGAAAAATATAAGTAAATTATTGATTAAAGAGAGTGTCTCCGTATTTGGGTTTGCGGAGGCACTTTTTTTTTGAGATTAAATTTTCATTTCTTTATTTTGAAAGTATCAAACTTAAGCTGCAACATGACGACGAGGTTGGGCTGGTATCTATAATGCAGTCCAATAACGAAGTGGGAAATCTTAATGATGTAGACGAGTTCGGTAAAATCTGCCGAGCAGTTCGTATCTTATTTCATACAGATTGTGTTCAATCAGCAGGTGTTATAGCTCCTCCAAAATATGCGGACTTTGCGTCAATATCTTCTCATAAGATACACGGTCCGAAAGGAGTAGGGGCGTTATGCCTTTTCGGATTAGGGAGTCAAGTGTTAGAGCCAATAATTCACGGAGGTAATGCTCAGGAACGAGGCTTTAGAGCAGGAACAGAAAATGTTGCCGGTATTGTAGGTTTCGGAAAAGCTTGTGAAATAGCCAAAAGAGAAAGAGATGAGTTCAGTAAGAGAATAATTTGTTTAAAGAAGGCATTTTACGGAAAGCTTCGAGCAGAGATGAGGCGTTATGGAGTTCCGAACAAAAGTGTATGGATAAATGGACAGTTAGATGCTCTTAGCAAGGTTATAAGCGTAACATTTAAGGGAGTAGATGCTGAAACTCTTGTCTTGTCGTTATATCCAAATGATGTATATGTGTCGGCAGGTGCAGCTTGTGAGAGCCATGAGTCTGTTCCAAGTCATGTTTTAAAAGCAATAGGATACAGCGACGAGGCAGCAAGAAGTACTATACGAGTTTCGTTGTCGTCGGATACAACAAAAGAGGATATACTTACTGCGGTGAAGACGATTGCGATGAGTGTAGCGTATCTTAGACCAACAGAATAATTTGTACAATATTCACAATTTTTGAAATTTGTTTTAATAAATTCTTGCAAATTTCGAGATGTGATGATATAATAATTGTAAATAGAATTTAAAAGGAGGAATTGTATGGAAATTAACAACAATCAGGGACAGGAGATAGCAGAGGAGGAATTTTTCGACCAGTTTATAGATTATCTAAAGACTCTTCCACGAGGCAACTATGATTATAAACCGGTGGAGGAAAAAGAGCAAGCGGTACTTGATATATATAAATTAGTAAAGAGTGCCGTAGGCAAGCAAGGAACTGTAACATACGAGTTACATATGAGTATCGCTCCGGAAGATGGAGTAGTTACGGCAATAGTTAAGGATTTTGTTCTTAAAGAACCTAAGAAGTTAGTGGCGGCGGCTAAAAAAGCATCGTCCTTAGAAATATACTCTAAGATAGATAAGAGTGTAGAGATTACTTTAGGTGTAAGAGGAACATCGTTAATGGTTAGAAAGGAGAGTGCAAATGATTGATATTAAAACAGAAGATACGTTAGATGAGATAATTGAGGTCGCTAAAGATAGAGTGAGTTCTCTATTCAGACTTAATGAAGAAAAGCTTGATATTTTAAAGAGCTATTGTAGAGCATTTAATAAGGTTCTTTTAGAATTTGATGCAGACTCATACGAGATAAGTGTCAATGAAGATACTTTGGAAATAGAAATGTCTATGACTTGCGTAGGCATTGTAATAGAGTCTAAACGTCATTTGTTTTTAGAGTTACTTGATAGGTCTGTTTATGCTGAACTCACGTCAGAAGATGGTAAGTCAGTGACAGTAAAGCTTGTATTCCCAAGCCTTTGGGAAAATGCATTTTAAAAGGTAGGTGTTTTGTTTGAATAATAAAAGAAGAAGTGTACTTAAAGAGGTTTTGTCTTCGGTTGATAGCATTTATAACGAGGTAGACTCGGTGCTGACTGAAGAACAAGACTGTATGGATAACTTCCCTGAAAATCTTCAGGGAAGTGAAAATTATGAGAGAATGGAGGAAACTGTGGATAAGCTTGAAGATATTCTTGAAACAATATCTTCGCTAAGAGATGATCTCAGTGATGTGATATAGTGGTAGAATTTTTAATAGGGCTTGCGTTCACTGCAAAGCACCTACATAAAGAACGTAGTGATGCTGCGGCGGCTCAGATAGAGGGTGAACGTGAGACTAATATCCAAAAGACAATAGATGGTCTGATTAAACATTGTGCAGCTCCTGTCGAAGTAAGCCAACAGTACAAAAGAATGATTAAATATGGTAGAGCATACGACATACTATTGCATGATTTATCAGAGGCTTTTGAATTTATATGGGGTGAGTCGTGGAGAGAGGAGGCGGAAAAACTCGATATTCCTAAAGAGCCTGTTGAGTGCAGTGAATTTGAGTATGATTATTGGATAGATAATTTTGAACCTCAGACAGATATGTATTGGGTACTTCACTTAATACTGGCTTTCCATGGATTTATAGAAGAGTCTGCTATATTGTATGGTTTCGAGTCCTCAAAATGTTTACCATCCAAAAAGAAAAGAGATTTTGCTGACGGTTGTATGAAGTATGTAGCTAAAAAGATACAACAGCATGGGGTTAGGGAAATGACTTATATAGAGAAAAGGAATGATAGGTACTACATACGCAGTACTGTGGAGGATCAGACGTGGCTTTTTTAATTAAGTTTATAATATGGGCATCCCTAATACTTATCATCCTTGCTATAACTCTTAATGCAAGCGAAAAAGATAAGGCAAGAAAGGCTATAAAGAAAGACTACACAGCAGCTCCTAAAACTGAAGCTCTGTATTGGAAGATGATTCGTAATAAAGAGAATAGAGCATTGGTTTTAAAAAAGTTAGAAAAAGATTTCAAATATATATTAGGAAGTGACTGGCAAGCGAAAGTAAATAATATTCTTGACAAATTAAGTGAAACTCCTTTAAAAGACAGAATGTGTCAAGGGGCGTGTTCTGATTTTTATGCGGGTGCTATTGTGCTTTATCTTCTATCGTTAGATGGGATGATGTCTTACTTCGTAGAAAAAGGGGGGCACTTTTATGATAGAAAGGATAAAATCCCTGAATGGTCGACCGGAGTATTCACTACCGTAGAAGAGAGAAAAAGGGTTACAGAGTGTGTTAAGAAAAATATTATTAACTCGACCAGACCCCGAAGACATACCGATCCTGCCCTAATAAAGCGAATAAATAAGATTATTAACAAAATGTAAACTCTAAAATAAATGATAAAATTAACTTTACAAGAAATTGTACGCAATCATCATGAGCACGATCCGTACACAAAAAGCCAAAG
>USPO01000085.1 GCA_900556575.1 uncultured Eubacteriales bacterium | reverse complement strand
AGATAATGATGCCAACAATGGGACTACTCCCGAACCTGCTACCGAATCTACTCCCGAACCTACTCCTGAACCTACTCCTAAACCTACTCCCGAACCTACAGATAAACCAGAGGAAAAGGTAAAGGGAGAAACAATATATTCTATGCTGGCGATACAGGAAATGGAAAAATATAAAAAACAAAAATTTGATGGAAATAAAAGTGATAAAAGTTATGAAAGTAAAGAAGAATTTAATTGGAAACATGGGTTAACGGAAGAAAGAAGTAAAATTTATGCAGAAATAAGCTTAGCAAATTCACTTAACTGTAAAAATGCAGCGATTGAAATTGATGAGTTAAAAAATTATTATACAGGTATAAAATCTGATGCCAACTATAATTTAGCAAGATTGTTGGCTAAGTTAACAGGGTCTGAAATAATAAATCAATCTGAAGTTGATGATATGATTTCAGTAATAGGAAGCGGATTGTTTTCGAATGACAGAAGCACAGCTACTCCTGTGATACAAGATGATGATGATGATTTGAAAGAATTAAAAGAATTAAAAAATACCTTAGAATTGTATATACCGTTAAAAAATTCAATGGTAGTAATGAGGAATAGTAATTGGATTGATGAATTTGACGCTGGGAATGATAAAGACTCAAATGATAATGAAGAATCTGAAAATACTACAAGTAATAATTCGGAGGATAATGGTGATTTGAGTGAAAATAACAACGATAAGGAAAAAAGTAATAAGAAATTTAACAAATCAAAAGCAAAGGAAGATATAGATATACTTATTCAAAACTTATCTGTGTTTCAAAAAGATATAAAAGAACAAGCAGAAATGTTAAGCAATAGCACGATGCAGCCAAGTGCTGAACCAAGTGCTAAATCAAGTACTGAACCAAGTGATGGATCAGGAGACGTTAATGTAGTAACGGATGCGATCAGTGATTTAATTGCTTTAGAAGATAATTATTTAAATGAAAAGAATAGTATGATTAAAGCAATAAACAGGATATTCTCGGATGAATCAGACGAAGATAAATCAGACGAAGATGAATCAGACGAAGATAAATCAGACGAAGATAAATCAGACAAAGATAAATCAGACAAAGATAAATCAGAAATAATAGTGCCTCCAAAGAAGCGAGGATTAGCGATATTTTCTGTAATCTTTGCAGTATCTGTTGATATGTTAAGTTTAATCTTAGGATACATAGTATATGCGTGGGAGAAAAGAGATACTAAAAATATAAAGAAAAAATTAAAAAAAATAAGGCTGAATAGCAAGCAAAAATCGATAAAAGCACCCAAACCTATAAAAAAATAAATGATTATATTTTTGGGAAAAATAAATAAGGATATAATATACAATTATATTAAATACCGAAAGAAGGTGAAACCATGACAAAAGAAAACCGCCGGCTTATGCAGCTATTGAAAGCCCACCTAACACAAGGCAAAGCGGAAGCTTTACCGGGAGTGGATTGGCATACGGTGATTGAAACCGCAGAACGGCAGAATATTCTCGCAATAGCAGGGGATAAGATGCTTGAATTAAAGGATACGGCTTTTCAATCACCGGAAGAATCGAAACAGCTGTACCTGAAAATAATGAAGCAGCTCTATTTGATGAACAAAAAAGAAGAAAGGGCTGCACGAATGTTTAAGTTGTTGAAAGAAAATAACATAAAAACAGTAGCATTAAAGGGTGCGGCAATTCGAGATTTGTATCCGGTTCCTCAATGGCGTACTATGGGAGATATAGATGTGTTGGTATCACCTAAGGATATGGATAAAATAAAGGTTTTATTTTCGGAAAACGGTTATAATGTAAGCGGTACAGCTGAAAGGGAATGGGACTGCTACAAGGATAAAAATTTGCCATGGGAGATAAAATGCTCACTTGAAGCAGAATATAAAGACAGTTATGCACATTGGAATGATATATATTATTCCAATGTGCAAGAATGGAAGCATGGACAGTATAAACCTATAAATACGTTGATATTTCAGCATATATTATTACATACAGCAACTAATTTAGTTACATTGGGGGCAGGTGTGAGAAATTTATGTGACATTGCTTTGTGTATGAGTAATATGCCGGATATAGATTATGAAGCAGTAAAGAAAGTATTAGAGGACGAAGGCTACATGAAAGCATATAATGCGATAATAAATTGTGTTAATTATTGGTTTGATGTAAATGTATCAAATACGGGTGCTGAAAAAATCAAAGATGAAAATATAGAAGCAATAACAGACTATATGTTAAGTGAAACGATTTATGGAAAAAGAAGTCCTGATAATCGGTTGACACATTGGACCTTAAGAAAAGATAATATTTCACCATGGAGAAAGATATTTTTTCCAAGTGTAAAAATTATGAAGATGCCGTATCCGTATTTAAAGAAGTATCCGTTTTTATTGCCGATAGCCTGGATACAGCGTGCCTTTAATGCAATAGTGACGCAGAAAATACCTGTAAGTAATATGATAAAAGGTATGAAAGAAAGCGTGGATTATGCAAATGAGCATGATAAACTCATGAATGAGTTGGGGCTGAAGTAGGTTGTGAATACGAAAGAAATATAATATTGCGTAAGTATTTAATATTTTGTTTTTTTCATAGATAATGCATATATTTAAGGTAAAAAATAAACATTGTCAAGGCAATTGCAAATTCGGTGAATCGTTTGAAAAACGATGAAATGCAGACCTTATAAAATATATCGTTATCATATTATATAATATAGAAAGGAAAAAATTCAATAAACTATGGGTGGAATATTATTCTTAAAAGGATAAAAAATCTGAATTGCGTTTTGGTATAAAATACCAAACAAAAAGAAAAATGTACTATATAATGGGCAGCAGAAGTTATTTAAAGAAAATAATATTTGAACCCGATTTTGAATAGGAAAGAGAAATTATGCAGTTAAAAAAAATAGTATGCACAACTTTATCGGCTGCTATGTTCAGCAGTATTCTGCCGAGCGTATATGCGGAACAGAACGGCAAAAAATATATTCATATTTCCTTTGATGATGTAAATGTATGCTTGAGTGATATAACAGTTAATGAAGATAGATATAATTCAGCATTTGACAATGAGTTTTTAGGAGATTTAAAGGCTTTTCATGATGAATACGGTGCGGTTTTTATTTTAAATTGTTTTACGGATACAAAAAATTTTAATATTGAAGATCTTACTGATAAATTTAAGGCAGATTTGGGTTCTGCTTCTGATTGGCTTAAATTCTCATTTCATGCAAAGACTGGTGATACGAAATATAGTTCTGATAAAACCGACGAAATATCGAATGATTATAATAGATTTAAAAACGCTGTAATAAATGCTTCGGGAACAGAAGAGTCCATTGACAGTATTGTGAGATTAGACTTTTTTACAGGAACAGTTAATAATATGAAAGCATTGCATTATGAGGGCGTTAATGGCTTTTTAACGGCAGATGATGACAGAGAGGTGAATTATTATCTTTCTGAAAATGATCGTGAATATATAAAGGAAAATAATCAATTATATGATAGTCTGAATGATTTGTGTGCAATACATACTCAGACAAGAATGGAGAACATAACTGATGTATCGGCAGAATTTGAGAAAATATCAGCAATTGATAACGACGATGTTACCATGATTGAATTATTTACTCACGAGGCAGTCTATGACAAAGAAAAAATGTCGGAATATATGGCTGCAATAGGAGAAAACGGATATATATTTGATTTTGCCGAAAACCATATTGACGATATAAAAAAATGGCAGGAAGAAAATCCAAGAGAAGAAAATAAAAAGAGTTATGTAAGTGTTGACAGCAATACGGGTACTGTAACTTATGACTTATCATCATATATTGCCGATAACATTTCTTCGGATTGTCTTATAACAGATAATGAATATGAAGGACTTGAAGGATTGTTATTTAATGGAGGTACAAATTGGTGGGTTGTAAAAAATAAGCGTATTGAAATGTATAAAGAAGGAAGTATAGAGTACATTCCTGATGTAAACGGAACATTATCAATTGTAGGTGCATCAAAAAAATCAGATAGCTCGAGATATTTAAGCATATGCGAAAATGAAGCATCTCCTACGGAAAATATCGTAATAGACGGTAAGACAACCACAGAAACGACAGCAGGAATTAAGGTGATGGCAGGAAAAAAGTACTATATCATGGGCTATGGAAGCTATATAAAGCAAATCATTTTTGAACCAAATTTAAATTCAGCAAGTTATACCGTAAATGCAGTATGTGATGGTGAAAATATTGCAATAATTAATGAGGGTGTATTTGACGAAGAGGAAACAGAGAAAAAAGTATGGTTTTCACGATACATCTCCGACAGTGACGGAAATTGGTATAAGCTTAAAAATATGCCTGCATTGGGTACATCGGAAGCTTATGAAAAAACTGTAACATTAGATGAACCTGTATGTAATATTGAGTATGAGTGTTCGGATAGTACCGTATATTTCGCAGAAGCAGAAAAATTATTTGCCGATGCAGCAAGCAGATTGTATTTATGGAACGGATACTCCGGAGGAGGATATGTAAAAGCACCGGCGAATGAAAGAGAAACAGGTTTAATTCCGGCAGGTGTTTATACTGTAACAATTGGATATAAAGCCGCAAAAACAGATAGCTTTACACAGCCGTCAATCAGCTGCAATGATACTGTATTGTTAGAAGGTAACCTTGTTTCAAGTACAACAGGAGAAACATCAAAAACAGTAACACTTCCTGTGGACAGTACACTTAAATTGAATACGGGCAGCGGTAACAATGAAATAGATTACATTGTTGTAACGAAAGAAGATGATTGGGTAGGAGTAACAGATAACGGTAAAGAAATAACGGGCGGAATATGGCATTTTGATAATGGTACTCATACATTAGGTGTAACATATCAGACAGATAAAAGTGACGGAAAAATATTATTTGAAGTATATGAAGGAGGAGAATTGAAGGAAAGCAAGGAAACAGATAATTATGTTGATGGTGCATATAGACTGGAGATACCCTATGATATAAAAGAATATAATGCGGGATTTAATATTAATGTTTATTATGTAAATAATGAAAACAGAACGTTAATTAAGAGTATTTATGAAAAGCAATATCGTCTTTCATCGGGAACAAAGATTGATTTTAATGACGGTGAGGTTATAGGATGTATTGGCGACAGCATAACTCACGTTGATACCGAAGGGATGGAAAGCTATCATGAGGTATTATATAATTATCTTATGACACACTATCCAAATAAAAAGCTTTATATAAAAAATATGGGAACAGCTTCTGCTTCGGCTAAGGATTTACTTTCCGGTTATGACGGCTACAGTGCAATAGATACATATATTTCAGAAAATCCTAATATGTCAAAAGCATTTGTTATGCTCGGAATGAATGATATTGACAGAGATTTATATGAATCAGATAAATATGACTCAACAGAAGAAAAAAGAGAAGAAAAAATACAAGAATATCGTGAGAATATGTCACAAATAATTGAAAAGCTGAAATCAGCCGATATAGATGTTATATTGGTTACACCGTCAATATATGATAATACACGCATAGGATCAGCATCAAATTACTCTAACAGAGGACTTATGAAATGTTCGGAAATAGTAAAAGAGCTTGCAAGTGAAAAAGATTGCAAAGTTATATCTTTAAATGAAGAAATGGCATTCATAAATAGGGCGGTGCAGGCTGAAAATCCTTATGATACATTAATTGATGCTTATATGGACAATGTTCATCCGGGTGAATTCGGACATAATGTTATGGGATACCTTATGCTTAGACAGATGGGTGCAGATAGCAATGAAGTGGTATTGAGCAGTAAAAATAATATAAACAGCACTGTAAGTAATGAAAAAGTTTACAATAATTATGTTTCATATGATTACAGCGTAAAATCACTTCCGATGGCGGAAACCGCAGGCTATATATTGGAAACCCTGGGATATCCCGGTCTTACAAAAGACTTAAATAATCATATCATTCGAGAAGATTTGCCGCAGGGTACCTATGATATAAAAATTGATGGTATTAGTTTGGGTGAATACTCGGATAAGGAATTAAGAGACGGTGTCAATGCAGCACTAAATTCTGCTTATCCGGCTCAGGCAGCGGCACAGGAAGCACAAAATATAAATATAGACAGAAGCAAATATGAAGTAAAATTGCAAAATGCGGTTAGATATAAAGTTTTTCATAAATATGTAAATGAAAGTACTTATAAAAAAATTAATGAAAATAAAGATGAATATCTTTCATTGATTAATAAAAGAATTGATGAGATGTATAGCAGAGTTATGGAAGAGACATCGGCAATACATCATCTTGAAATAACATTATGTGACGGAAATGAGGAACTTCTGCTGCCTAATATGTTCCATGGAAACATGGTACTTCAGGAAGGTAAAGCAAACATTTACGGTAAAGGTAAAAGCGGAGTAAAATATACGGCTGCGCTTGAAAATACCAGTGAAAAATATAGCGGAGAGACCGTTGCAGAAGATGGATACTTCAAAATAAGTATACCGGATGCACCTG
>USPO01000084.1 GCA_900556575.1 uncultured Eubacteriales bacterium | reverse complement strand
ATGAAACAGGAAAAGTTATCATAGAAACATTCAAAGAACGCAAAATTGATCCCTTAGCAATTCCAGGGGTACTTTTACACGGACACGGTCCATTTACTTGGGGGAAAGATGCGCAAAGTGCGGTAATGAACGCAGTCGTACTAGATGAAGTATGCAAGATGAATTTATTTACCAGACAGCTCAATTCATTTTCAGAAGAGCTGCCTCAACGGATTTTAGATAAACATTATTTACGAAAACACGGAAAAAATGCGTATTACGGACAAAACAAATAAAAGGAGTGGCTAATTATGTTGAATATTGGAGAAAAAGAATTTTGGTTTGTTGTAGGATCACAGCATTTATATGGGGAAGAAGCACTGCGAGAAGTAAAGAAACATGCACAAGAAATGGTCGATGAACTGAATGAAAATGGCCAATTGCCTTATCCTATCCGCCTTCAAGAATTAGCAGTTACTGCTGATACGATCACAAAAATCATGAAAGAGGTCAATTATCGAGAAGAAGTAGCAGGTGTGATCACTTGGATGCATACTTTCTCACCAGCAAAAATGTGGATCCGTGGGACAAAGCTTCTACAAAAACCATTGCTTCATTTAGCTACGCAATATAACGAAAGCATTCCTTGGAAAACGATCGATATGGATTTCATGAATTTAAATCAATCCGCTCATGGCGACCGCGAATATGGGTTCATCAATGCTCGATTAAATAAACAAAATAAAATCGTCGTTGGCTACTGGAAACGACCTGAGATCCAAAAAGAGATTGCTGATTGGATGGATGTTGCAGTAGCCTATAATGAAAGTTTTGGAATAAAAGTGGCTCGTTTTGGTGACAACATGAGAAACGTGGGTGTCACAGAAGGAGACAAAGTGGAAGCACAGATTCAATTTGGTTGGACTGTTGATTATTTTGGTATCGGAGATCTTGTACAAGTAATCGATCGCGTGTCAGACGAAGAAGTCGAACAATTATTTGAAGAGTACAAGGAATTGTATACCTTCGACTATGGTGATTATGAAGAAAAGACATGGGAAGAACATGTAAAAGTACAAGCTCAGCAGGAAATCGGTATTCGCCGTTTCTTAGAAGAAGGAGGCTATAACGCTTTTACGACTAATTTTGAAGACCTTTATGGAATGAAACAACTGCCTGGACTAGCTGTACAACGTTTGATGGCAGAAGGATACGGTTTTGCTGGGGAAGGCGACTGGAAAACTGCAGCGATTGATCGGTTGCTGAAAATCATGGCTCGAGGAAAAGATACAGGATTCATGGAAGATTATACTTACGAGCTAGCTAGTGGCCAAGAAGCAATCTTGGAATCCCATATGATGGAAGTAGATCCGACGCTTGCTGCGACGAAACCAAGAATCGTTGTTTCTCCTTTATCAATGGGAGATAGAGAAGATCCGGCGCGTCTTGTATTTGATGGGAAAGCAGGAGAAGGGGTAGTCGTATCAATGGCAGATTTCGGTACGCATTATAAACTGCTGATCAATGAAGTAGAAGCCTTTGAACCAACGACTGAAGCACCTAATTTGCCTGTTGCACGTGTGTTATGGAAAACTAAACCGAATTTCCATGAAGGTGTCCATTCATGGATTCAGGCAGGTGGCGGTCATCATACCGTTGTCTCGCTAAATCTAACAACAGATCAAATTGAAACATGGGCAAAATTAGATGAGTTGGAAACAGTTGTTATTAGATAAAAAGAGGTTGTGAAAAAGCCACTTAGTTTTAAGAAATAAGTAGAGATTGACGAAATTTGCTTTTCAACTATTTTTGAAATTTTGGCTTATCATCAATGTCAGCTAACTGAACACCATTTATCAAGAAATCTCACCCACAATATTTTGCTCTCAAAAATAAGGCTTATGGCAGTAACTTGTCATGGCCTTATTTTTATCACTAAGCCTACTCTGCTCTAACTGCTATTTTTGCTTCTAGGAAGTCAAATGGTAAACAGTTGTCTAATTGCAAAAATTTCGAGATACTTGTTAGTAAGGAGGGGGTTTTATGTATCACGTTCATTTGATTGATGCTATTCCAGAACAAGAGATAGAAAAGTTACAAGGGGAATATTTCAAAATAATAGATGATTTGCCAGCCGAAGGAATAGTCATTCGTAGTACGAAAGTGAAAGATGAATGGCTTACACCAGATTTGCTAGCAATTTCAAGAGCTGGTGTTGGGGTGAACACGATCAACGTTGAAAAAGCTTCTGAAAACGGAACGATCGTCATGAATACACCAGGTGTAAATGCTAATGCAGTAAAAGAGCTTGTTTTGTGCTGTTTGCTCTTATCTTCCCGTCCGATAATCGAAGCAAGTCGTATGGTACAAACACTAACAGGTCCTAATATTTTAGAACAGGCAGAAAACAAAAGAAGTGCTTATGTGGGACGAGAGTTGCAAGGCAAAACCATTGGCCTTCTTGGTCTTGGCGCGGTAGGTACAAAAGTAGCGCTAAGTTGCTATGGCTTAGGGATGGATGTCTTGGGTTATTCTATCCGCGATGCCCAGTTGGATTATGTTCGGCAAGCAGATTTAGAAACAGTTCTTTCTGCCTCGGATTACATCGTAGTCATGCTGCCATTGACAGAAGATACAAAAGGATTGATCGATCAGGTGAATATAGAAAAAATGAAAAAAGATGCTGTACTTATCAATGTAGGAAGAAGTGAAATCGTTGATAAATATGCTGTTATGCAAGCATTGGAAAAACAACATCTGGCCAAATACGTGACTGATTTCCCAGAAGAAGAGTTCTTAGAAAATGACCGTATACTTATGTTGCCTCATCTAGGGGGATCGACTCAGGAAGCTTTGGCAGACAGCGGACGTTTGGCAGTTGAAGCCTTAAAAGATTATCTTTTGTTCGGTACGGTTAGAGAAGCGGTCAATTATCCATCCGCACGAATGTTTTTCCAAGCGCCGTTTCGATTCACTATATTTTATCAAAAGAAAACCAATATATTAGCAGAGATATTTTCTCTGCTGAATGAGAACGAGCTAGCGATCGCAGATATATCGCGTAACCATAAGAATGAGCATGTCTACATATTGATTGACATAGACAGTACTGATTTTGAACAGCTCAATCAAGTGAAACAACAGCTAGAAAAAATTTCTGGAGTACGAAAAGTCCGCTTATTAAAGAAACCAGAAAGGTCATAAAGCAAGAGAATATTTGGATTTCATTAATTCTTCTTTCCGTTCTTTACTTTCGAATTTCGTACAACTAAAATAAGAGAAACAACATTCTTTTGTTGATAGAAATGAAGGAGCAAGCATTTGAAAAGATATATAAGCAGACTTTCAACCAAACAGAAAAAGATTTTAAAAGGAACAGCAACGATCATCAGTATCTTTTTTCTTGTTGTTTTTAGTAATTTGTTTTTGCAATGGTGTCAAAATGATCTATCCGTAGACCTTGCGTTGAAATTTGCTTTTTCTTGGCATACGGAAAAATTCTTCTTAGCCTGTCTCGTCTTGCTGATCATTCTTATTTTTCTGATTGCACTAGCAGGATCTGTCCCTTTAGGTTCCCTTACGTATGTCGTAACCATCGGTGTGTTAGGTTTTGCAAATTATATGAAAATGAGTTATCGGCAAGAACCGATTTATCCAGACGATTTGAAGATGATCACTGAAATCGGATTGCTGAAAGATATGACCGGCACTATGCTGTTTACAGTGATCTTAGCTGCCGCAGGAACAGTGCTAGGATTGTTTTGCTGGTACATGTTTCGAAGCCTGAAAAAAGGAAGGCGATTCCAATTGATCCGATTAACGACACTGCTTGTGGCAATTGGACTACTAGGATATATCAGTAATTTCAACAATCCCGATAATTTGTTGCGAAAAGCATATAATAAAACGGCACTATGGATACCTTACAGTCAGAAAATGAACTACTATAACACTGGTTTTATCGGTGGGTTTTTGTACAATCTGAAGGTAGAACCAATGGATGAACCTGAAGGATATTCGAAAGCAAAGATCAAAGAAATCACTGAAAAATACCAGAAGCTAGCAGATGAAAAAAATAAAGCTGTAGTTTTAAATAAAGGTCTTATCTCCATAAATCAAGATGAGGAGTGTATACCGCCTTTCTTAGTATGGGAAAATGAATGTTCATTTGCTCTGGCAAGAATTTTAAGCGGCGGAAAAATAGCTCTCGGTGTATTTAATACATATAATGGTGATAAAAATTATAAAAATGGTATTTATATTTCCTTTGACGATTTGGGGGTACATTCTGAAACTAAAAAAAGTATTAAATTTACAGATGCGGTGAACGGAAAGGAATACGGAGTATTTTCGGACGGAATGATAATAAATGTTCCGACTGACAGTCAGGAAATACTTATCGGAGAAATAGTAGATGGATGAGTGTATAAAGTGCGGCAGAAAGCTGACTTATGATGAAATAGGGCTTCATAGAAAGCTTTTTAACAGGGCGGCGGAAAAATATATGTGTATTGATTGCTGCTCGGATTATCTTGAAGTACCTGTTAGTTTATTAAAGGATAAAATATCTTATTTTAAAGAAATTGGATGTACACTTTTTAAATGAAAAATAAGCAGCTGCTGCAAAACTTTGCTTTGCAGCAGCCACATAGTTATTCCATTGTTTTATTCAAAATTTTTGATTCGGTTGCCGGTGACAATTCCAGTTCTCCGCTTATTTCTTTATGTGATTCTGATGTGATATTGTAGCCGTATACTCCGTCGCATAGCTTATAGTATCCGTTTGTATCGGGTTTTATTACAGTACCGTACTTTAAATCTGTTACGGTTATTTTTGCATTGTCAACTGCGTTTCCGTTTGTGTCGATTGGTTTAAATTCAATGTTATAGCTTGGTGAAACTATTCTTGAAATTGAAATATCGTCAACATAACAGCTTCGTTTTGCATATGTATGAGTTGTCGAGTAGTTCAATTCGTAAATATCATAGCTTGAACCTGACGGAAATTTTCCCGTATATGTACTTTCTCCGTCAGCATTGGAGAATGTCACGCTGATTGTTCCGGCATCGGCATCAAGTACGGAGGTTATTGTTGAATAGCCGTTGGATAAACCGTCATTATTTTTGTTCTTTGTTGCAATACCGTCGGGAAGTCCGCTTGTTAAAAGCTCATCCGTACCGATTTTCAGCAGCTGTGCCGATGATGCCGAATATAGTGAAAAATGTGTTTTAACGAGTTCGTTTCCTTTTGAGTCTTTTATAATATAGTCCATGTATTTGCCCGATTGTCTGCCATAGGCTATTTTGGTACTTACAGAAATTTTGTGTCCCTGTATTGAACGGATAGGTTCGGTAAGAGAAACATTGAGTTTTCCCCCTGATTTATCTGTAGAGGTCATTTGTATAGCTTCGGCTGTACTGCTGTATGCAGCATTTCCCGATATAAGACCTTCTGCCTGTTCCTGTGACGAGAAATCCAAAGAATATACAGCATGGGTAAATTCTTCATTATCAGTCTGAATGTTTTTAGCTGTATATGCTTTTTCTTCGGCGGCAATTCCAATTCCTGAAATACCTATTTTTATATCATAAATTCCGTTTAATTCACCGGTAGGTATTGATTTAAAGGTATTGTCCGCTATTGTTTCCTGACGTATGTATACTGTCGAATTATCGTTTTCATTGCTTATAAGGCATATGCCTTCCATTCCGTTATAGGAATCAAGTGAGGATTTGGTATTTATAATACCGCTGTCATAGGAGGCGGTCAATGAAGGCATATTTGTACTTAGTGTATAGCTTGGTGCAAGTGCATTTAAGCTGCTTTCATTGTCATAAGCGATTACTTGCAATTCGGCTGTTCCCTCCGGAACATTGAAGTTAATCGGAATGTTTACCTTTTCGTTTATTGCAGAATTTCCGAAAACGGCATTAACTGTTTTACAGCCAAGCATTATTCCCTCAGTATCATAAGCGGCTAATGTAAGTGCGGCGGACTCTATATCCGTTAGCTTTATTATGTCAATTCCTTGTATTGTATTTTGATTACTGTTTATAGGATAGTAAGTTTCAGTCAGGCATTTCATTTCGGAAAGATTATTCCAAACAAAACCCTTGATTGTATCTCCATCGGAAGTGCTTAAAGGTCGGTTAAAATTGTAACAGCCGCCGTCATAGCCTTCGGAGCTTAACATTTCTTTTAAACGTCCGCTGCGGTCATATACTGTAATTATTCCTATACCGCTGCCGGCAGAGGTTACAAGCTTTGGTGAACCGTCAGGAATGATACCCTCTGTTTGTGTATCGGCTGAATAGCTTAAACCAGCGGTATAAAGCTTGGGGGAAAACAACTCCTTTACGTCATTTAAATCCTCAGATGGAACGGCAGGCTCCGGCATTTGCATAGCCTTATTATTGTATGTTGTATTAAAGCTTTCCAAAGCACCGTAATAGGACGGCTGTTTTTCGCCTGTTGTTATCACAAGCTTATCTATAACTGTTCCGGGGTCAATTCCGTATAAGCGTATTTTATGTATTCCGGGTTCGGTTACAGATATATTTGCTGTGAGTATTTCAGTGTTGTTTAAAATTCCGAGACCCCATTTATCCTTTCCGTTTGAGTTATTCATGTATGAATTGCAGCCGCTTAATTCAGCTGGTGACAATTCATCAATACC
>USPO01000083.1 GCA_900556575.1 uncultured Eubacteriales bacterium | reverse complement strand
GAAATGAGCCGGAACCCAGTCCATAATTACAGCAATACCTGCTTTATGACATTTATTAATCAAATACTTAAGCTGATCCGGTGTACCATAACGTGATGTAGCTGCAAAATATCCGGTTACTTGATACCCCCATGAACCGTCAAACGGAAATTCCGTAAGCGGCATAAGTTCAATATGAGTATAACCCATATCACTTACATATGGTACAAGCTCGTCAGCAAGCTCTTCATAATTATAGAAGCTACCATCTTCATGTATTTTCCATGAACCGGCATGAACCTCATAAATATTCATAGGCAAATGGATGTTATCCTTCTTTGCTCTCTGTTTTAGCCAATTTTTATCTGCCCACTTGAACTTTTTAAGCTCAGTTACAATAGCTGCTGTTCCCGGTCTTACTTCACAGTATACGGCATATGGATCACATCTTAAATATGTCTCCCCATCCTCCGCCTTAATTGCATATTTATATAGCATACCTTCTTTAATATCGGTAAAGAAACCATACCATATACCGGTTGTACCAATTTTAGAAAGCTCATATCCGCAGTCTGCCCAATTGTTGAAATCGCCTGTTATTCTCACAGCCACAGCTTTTGGGGCCCATACTGCGAAACGCCAGCCCTTCTTTCCGTCAACAGTAACACGATGTGTTCCAAACAATTCATATGAACGGAAATTATCGCCGGAATTGAACAGATAGGTTTGGAATTCACTTATATTTGCATAATCCTGCACCGCCTTATTTTGTTCAACCATGCTTTTTTCTCCTCTCTCTGATAAGATAGTACCGACACATACATTATGAACAAAACACTCTGTATGCATCTTATTATGTTAATATTATATCACAAAATGCTTTGTAAGTAAAGTATATAACTTGTATAAAATTAAAAATTTTTTTGTGCAAGTTGGCAAATGTCCCTATTCTATGGGCTTTTTGGAACTTTTTATATTGTATATATTTTTTATTTTTACAAAAGTTTTAGATTGTTTACTTGTTTTTTTGCTATTTTTCGAATGTTCGTTTGACAAATTTAATTTCGTATGGTATAATATTTAGTGAAAAATCAGTATTTTAGTATGATTTTTATTATATTTTAACATTGCACTTGAAAAAGTACACAAATCATTTCATACTATATTTCATATATTGATTATTCAAAATAAATTATAATAGAGTTAGAAAATAAATCTGTCATTTTTGCTCTTTTATATACATTACTTTAAGGGAGGTCCGCACATGAAAAATAATATCGAAGAAAAACTTCGCATACTAAGCGATGCAGCAAAGTACGATGCATCCTGCTGTTCTTCCGGTTCTGACAGAAAAAACAAAAAAGGCGGCATCGGTAACGGTTCAATATCCGGTATCTGCCATAGTTTCAGTGCAGACGGACGATGTATATCACTTTTAAAAATCCTTCTTACAAATTATTGTATATATGACTGCCAATATTGTATAAACCGCTCATCGAATGACGTTGAGCGTGCCGCATTTACTCCGAGAGAAATTGCCGACTTGACTATAAACTTTTACAAACGCAATTATATAGAAGGACTTTTTCTTTCAAGTGCTGTTGTAAAAAGTCCGGACCATACAATGGAACTTATTATAAATACCATTTCAATTCTGCGAAACGAATATAACTTCAACGGTTATATTCATGCTAAGGCAATTCCGGGAGCATCAAGAGAACTTGTAAACTATCTCGGTCTTTTATGCGACAGAATGAGCGTCAACATAGAATTGCCATCTAATGATGCATTAACAAAATTTGCTCCGCAAAAAACCAAACAAAACATAGTCACACCAATGCGTCAAATCCGTGACAGGATTATATCGAACAAGGAAGAACTATCTGTATATAAAAAAGCTCCTAAATTTATCCCCGGCGGACAAAGTACTCAGATGATTATAGGTGCTTCTCCCGACTCAGACAGAACAATATTAAATCTCTCGCAAAACCTTTACGACAAATTTAATATGAAACGAGTCTATTTCTCCGCATACGTTCCAATAGGTACAAATCCCCAGCTGCCAGTTTCAGCACCGCCGCTGCTGCGCGAGCATAGACTTTATCAGGCCGACTGGCTGCTGCGATTTTACAAATTCCGTGCCGATGAACTGCTTGATGACGAACATGAAAGTTTCAGCAATATCGTTGACCCAAAGTGCGAATGGGCATTGCGTCATCTTGAATTGTTTCCCGTTGAAATAAATACCGCACCGTATGAAATGATCATGCGAATTCCGGGAATAGGCATAAAGTCTGCGCTAAAAATCGTACGCAGCCGCTCAATCCGCTGCCTAAGCTTTGAAGACCTCAAAAAAATGAGGATATCAATGAAACGCGCAAAATATTTTTGCACTTGCAGCGGACGCACATACAACAATCTTTGGCTGCGCCAGGAACTTATCACTCCTATGCTGCTGTCTGACAGCAATATGGGCGGTTACGGTCAGCTAAGTCTTTTTGACAATATTCCCACAAAGGAGGATAAAGCAAAATGTCTGACAGGAGAAATGTAATCTACCTTTATGACGGCAGCTTTGAAGGGATTTTAACCACTGTATTTGAAGCATACCAAAATCATGAACTGCCGCTGAATATAGAGCCTGTTTATAATGGCCAGCTGACATTCGACAGTGAATATCGGCACATTGAAACAGACTTAAATAAGGCTAAGCGTGTTGCCGATAAAATAATTCTGTGTGCCGGATACAATGCCTATAAGCATATTTACTATACTTATCTGTCTGAATACAGCAGCAGAGAAATGAATATACTCGGATATATCAATATGTGCCTTAAATACGGTAAAAACGCAGATAATCATTTAACCGTATCATGTGTAGACTTTGTTTTAAATGCCTCATATAGAACAGGACACGAGGCTCATAAATATACCGGCTTTGTACGTTTCAGCGAACTAGATAACGGCATATTCTACGGCAAAATAGAGCCTGTACACAATGTACTTCCGATATTGGCAGAACATTTCAGAAAACGTTATTCAAATATGCCATTCCTTCTTCATGACATAAAACGTAGTCTGTGTGTCGTATATAACGGAAGCGAATGCACAATACAAGAAACAGACGGAATGCCGAAATTAAATTTTAGCAATAGTGAATCCGAATACAGACAGCTATGGAAGCTGTTTTATAACACCGTAGAGATAAAATCACGTCATAACGAAAAATGCCGAATGACAATGATGCCGAAGCGTTACTGGCGTCATATGACAGAATTCGATGACATCCCCATCGAGTCTAAATCAGCTCCGGAAAAAAAACATTCCTTAAATCTAGGTAACCTCCCCACTTCTTAATACTCTTTCCATCAACAGTAAACTTAACGGTATCTATACCTTCAACGGCTGTAATTGTATTCACTATCTGATATACAAGCAGCCGTTCAATGTCCCGGCTTGTAATCACTCCTTCAAAGTATTTTGATTTTATATTTATGTACGCGGTCTCTCTTTCTACATTCACACTCATACATGAATATTCATCAGGAATAAGACGGCGGATTTTTTTGTTTTTATCATATCCCTTTATGAGCCTCCGCAGACACTGCCTTGCCTTAAATTCTGTATCACCCTCGGCAATCTGTTCCGAAACCGGAATAAGCCTCATAAGTCCCGCATCCACAATATATATTGGGGTATCAATGTATTCCGGTTTTTCAGCACTGCCTTTTACAAAAGTAAATAAAGATATACAAAGCATTAATATAAAAGCAATAGCTCGTCCCATTTTAAGCCTCCGTTTATTTCATCGGAATTAAATTATTTTTTTTGCACTATACAAAAAATTCCGCATAATATGTATATGCGGAATTTTTATTTTTATTACTGTTTTTATTCTTTATTTTTTGCAAGTTCAAGTGCCTGCGCAAGCTGATCCGGACATGATGTACCTCTGCCGCGGCAGTCTGTACCTTTAAGACGCTTGATAACCTCATCAACATCCATTCCCTCGGCAAGCTTTGCAACACCCTGTGTATTGCCGTCACAGCCTCTTGTGAATTTTATGTTTTTAACCTTGTTATCCTCAATTTCAAAGTCAATCTGCACACTACAGACACCTGTCGGCGTATATGAATATTTAGCCATTTTATTTCTCTCCCTTCTGTTTTTTCATTGAACAAATGTGCAATTCAAATTTTCTGTAATATTGCACGTTTGTCTATTTTACTCTTATTATACACTGTTTTTTTACTAATTTCAAGTATCTACTTGACATTTCAAAAAAAATTGTATATAATTAATATGAAATTGTTAATCAGTTATCAAACAGCCGTAAAGCCATACGACTCAACGGCTAAAATATTATATCTTTTAGGAGGATATTCCAATGAAATTATTTCTTGATACAGCTATCGTGGATGAAATCCGCGAAGTAAACGACATGGGTGTTATCTGTGGTGTTACAACAAACCCGTCACTTATTGCTAAGTCAGGCAGAAAGTTTGAGGACGTTGTAAAGGAAATCACAACAATTGTAGACGGACCTATCAGTGCTGAAGTTACAGCAAAGGATCCGGACGAGATGGTAGAGCAGGCTAAGCCGCTTGCAGCTATTCACCCGAACATCATCATCAAGATTCCGTTCAATAAGGAAGGTCTTATGGCTTGCAAGAAGATGACAGCTTTAGGAATTAAGACAAATGTTACTCTTATTTTCTCAGCTGCACAGGCTCTCTTAGCTGCTAAGGCAGGCGCAACATATGTTTCACCGTTCTTAGGCAGACTTGACGACATCGGCCGTGACGGCATGATGCTTATCGAAGAAATCGTTGAAATTTTTGATGCAGATCCGTCAATCAATACAGAGATTATCGCTGCTTCAATCAGAAACCCGATTCATGTAATTGATGCTGCAAGAGTTGGATGCGATATTGCAACAGTTCCGTACAAGGTAATCATGCAGATGCTCAATCACCCGCTCACAACATCAGGTATCGCACAGTTTGACAAGGACTGGGCAACAGTACCGAAAGATTGATAAATAGAATAAGAAAAACAGCTAATGCAAAGCTTTGTTTCGCATTAGCTGTTTTTTTATTATTTAACGTAAATAACCTCACCGTCATTAGGTCCAAGCTCTACTATCAATCTTCCGTTATCTATACAGAAAGCTGTTCCTCCCGATACCGTAATTCCGATATCATTAGCAACAGTAGTCTCACCCTGTGAAGTTATATTCTTTGCCTCTACCGCCTTCATATCCTCATTAAGACTCTGAAGTTTTATTACGGCTCTTTTCAGAATATCCGAAACATCATTGCCGTCTTCAATTCCTCGATTTACTCTCTTCATAAGTTCAGCAAGCTCTGCGGCATCAAATGCGGCAGCCGCACTCTGCATTACATTCATTGTGTAATACTCCTCAGCCTCAGCCTTTTCTTCCCCTGTTACCGTTACTTCCGGTTCTTCTTCCTTTTCAGGCTCTTCTGCCGCCTCATAATCCAAAAGACTCATTGCACTCGATGCATTTATTGGCAGCGGTATTTCAATCCTTGCCGGATTATCGGCATTATTCAGCACCGTTATAATAGCTGTATTTCCCATCAGCCGTCCAAATGAATACTGTCCCGTTGTTAAAGTAAGTTCCTTGTATTCACCGTCGGTTGCCTCGGCAAAATCTCTTTTTATTTTACCCAATCTTGTAATAAGTGAAGGAAGCGGAGCATTTTCATCAAAATCACTTAATTCAAGGCATGGACGCAATGCCCAGTCATCACCGCCGCCTTTTTTACCTTCGATACCGAATTCTGAACCGTAATATACAGACGGAATACCCGGAAGAAGATAATCCAAAAGCATTACATTCTTCATGTGCGCTTTATTATTAAGCTTTGTATAAATTCTTTCCACGTCATGATTATCAACAAAAGTATACAACTTTGTTTTTCCGCAAATACCCAAAAGTCTTTTTACCGAATGTGCAATCTCAAAATAGTTATGGTCGTTATGACCGCTGTAAAGACCCTTGTGCAGTTCATAATTAGTTACGGAGTGTAACATATCACCGTTTGCCCATCTGCTGTAATCACCGTGAATAACCTCACCCATGAGCCAGAAATCAGCCTTTAAACCATCTGTAACACCTCTGAGCTCACGCATAAAGTTATGATCCAATACATCTGCGGCATCAAGGCGGATGCCGTCAATATCAAATTCATCAACCCAAAAACGTACCGTATCAAAATGATATTTACGAACATCTTCATTCCACATATTCAGCTTTGCAAGCAGATTGTATCCGCCCCAGTTGTCATATGAAAATCCATCGTTATATTCTGTATTTCCATAGAAATTAACATTACAATACCAGTTAAGATATTTTGAATTTTCACGATTTTTTCTTATATCCTCAAAGGCAAAAAATGTTCTTCCCGTATGGTTAAACACTCCATCAACAATAACCTTTACACCAATCTTGTGACAATGCTTTACAAAACCCTTAAAATCTTCATTTGTTCCGAGTCTTCTGTCTACCTTTCTGTAATCGGTAGTTTCATAGCCATGTCCCTCCGACTCAAACAGCGGACCTATATATATACAGGTAAAACCCAGTCTTGCCGCATGATCTGCCCATTCATTCAGCTTGTCAAAGTGATTTCCCGCCTCACCGTTGTTCTGATGCGGACATCCGCACAGACCAAGCGGATATATATGATATATC
>USPO01000082.1 GCA_900556575.1 uncultured Eubacteriales bacterium | reverse complement strand
AACCGACACCGACGCCTTCGGCTCCGGATGTACAGGAAAATGTATGGACAATGTCAGCCGCTTATAACAATTGTGCAGCAGGCACAGAGCTTATGAAGGGACTTACAACCTTATTTGCGGATACAAAGGCTAATGGTAAGTATATAACATCGGGTGAAAACGGAAGTTTTAGTGACGGTGTTGCGACAGGTACAGCATTAAAGTATGTTGCAGAAAAGAACGGTAAGCTTTCAGTTTCATTTACAGGTCTCGGAGCAAAAAAAGTAATTTATGTTGTAGAAGAAAATAGTAAACAGACGAATGCGGTTGCATCAACAGAAAACTCTTCAGAAACAGAAAAGATGGACGGAAAAGTAGAGGCTGATGTAGTAGCCGGTACAACATATTATATCTACGGTGCAGGAACAAAGGCTTGCTTCAGCGGAGCAGAGTTTACACCAGCAGACTGATGAGCAGATGTTTGTCGCATTTAATGCGGCGAAATTTGTTTCAGAGTTTTAATGGGAGGTTATAATGTCCGATGAACTTCTGAAGGACATTGTTCCGATTTAAAATAAAAATAGCATTTCTCAGAAATATTTTGGGAAATGCTATTTTTAATATATAGCCTCATAGAATATATGGAGTGATTAAGTTTGAAGAAATTATTGCTGATAATGCTTTATATTATATTTGTTAGTTTGTTAATTCCATTAGTTATTGTATATATTATGCATAAGTGTATATAAAAATTTAGTGTACATAATAACCAAATAAAAAAAATATTTTTGGTTGTTTTAATAATTGAATAGTTTGTTAATATGATGTAAAATATATATAGTAAACTCGTATTAGTATACGCAAAAGGAGAGAGATAAATGAATAAAAAACTGGTAAGTGCAATTGTAAGTGCATCTATGCTTACTTCACTTTTCGGCAGTTTCAATATTGCAAGTGCCGACAGTGCCGTTGAAAGCTGGAGTGCTAATACAACTGGTACACCGCAGTATCACACAACCGTGCGTCAGATGGAGAGTCTTAACCGTGGATTGATTGCGACATACAGGGTAAAGGACAGCCGTTCAGTTATGGAGAACGGTGTGTACCTCAGCTGGAGACTTCTCGGTGATGAAAGTCTTGAAAATCAGGCATTTGATATTTACCGCAACGGAACAAAGATTTACACAACAGGTGTTCATGATGCGACAAACTATATCGACACAAGCGGAACAGCTTCATCAAAGTATAAGGTTGTAAAGGCAGGAGCATCTGCTGCCGAGGTTGCAGCTGAACAGGAGGTTACTCCCGGTGAAAATCATACCGCAAAGGGCAGCGAGGTAGGAAGCGGAAACAGCCTGCCAAATTCTTTTACATACGTTGATATTCCGATTCAAAGACCGGATCCGGTAAGCAGAATGGGGGACGGAAAAACATCATATTATTACACCACTGATTCAAGCCATGAGGGTGGAGCAAATGACGGTTCTGTCGGCGACCTTGACGGTGACGGCGATTATGAGCTTGTTTTAAAATGGGACCCTACCGATTCAAAGGATAGTGCAGGTGCTGATTTCACAGGAAATGTTTATATCGATGCCTATGAATTAGACCCTAATAACGGCGGGTATAAATGGCGAATTGATTTAGGACAGAATGTAACAGCCGGAGCCCATTATACACAGTTTATCGTATATGACTTTGACGGAGACGGCAGAGCCGAGGTTGCAATGAAAACAGCACCGGGTACAATAGACGGTACAGGACATTATGTAACCGAGGTTGGAGATACGGCAAAAATCAGAAATACCGATAATACAAAATCATATATCGGAACAAGCGGCAGGACGAAGGGTAAAAATCCATATACTCAATTCTTAACGATATTTGACGGCGAAACCGGTGCTGCACTTGCCACAACGGAATACATTCCTTATGAAAGTGCATCCGCCGGCTGGGGTGACTCGAAGTATAACAGAAGTGAACGTTATCTTGCCGGTGTAGCATATCTTGACGGTGTTCACCCAAGCTTGGTTATGTGCCGAGGATATTATGCGGCAGCGGTAATCCGTACCTATGACTGGGACGGAAGTACATTATCGATGAGATGGGAATATAACGGTTCTAAATCCGGAACAAATTCAATGTACGGTCAGGGAAACCATAACCTGTCAATAGGAGATATAGATAATGACGGCAAGGATGAAATTGTTTACGGTTCTGCAGCATTGGATGATGACGGAAAAACTGTTCTCGGAAACACCGGTCTTGGTCACGGTGATGCAATGCACATGAGCGACTTTAACAATGACGGTGTTCAGGAAGTATTCTCGGTAAAGGAAGATCAGTATAAAAAGTACGCTGAAGATTTAAGAGTTGCGTCAACCGGAAAGCATTTCTGGTCATCGGGAAAGATTACAACATCGGGTGATAACGGACGAGGCGTAATGGATAACATAGATGATGATTACGCAAAGACTCATCCGAACGCACTGGCGCTTGGCTGGAGCAGCGGTTTAAGCATGACGCATGACTTCAACGGTGATGATGTTGCGGCAAAGCCTGCAAATGCCGGAAGCGGTACATTCGATAACTCGGTGATTTATTGGGATGGAGATTTATCGAGAGAGCTTTTGGATGCAAATATTATTCAGAAATACAATGCATCTACGGGAACCACAAAGAGATTTTATGCAAATGACGGATATTCTCTTACCGGCAGTGCAACAAGCAACTATTCAAAGAGAAATGCGATATTAACTGCTGACCTTTGGGGCGACTGGAGAGAAGAAGTAATGATGGCTGTGAACAAGGCAGACCCGAATTCGCAGGCATATGTGCGTATATTTACTTCAACAATGCCTACGGATTACAGACTCACAACATTAATGCATGATGCACAGTATAGAATGGGCATTGCATGGCAGAATGTTGCATACAATCAGCCGCCGCATACAAGCTATTATATAGGCTCGGCATCACTTGCGAAGGATTCGGCAGGCAATACAATGAATTACCTTGCACCGGCTACTTTGTTTACAAAGGTAGCATACGAATTTGACAGCGTACCGGTAACGGGAATTAAAATTGCCGATTCCGTAAGGGTAGAAAAGGGAAAATCCTCTGCAATAGAAAAAGAGCTTATACCGGCTGATGCCACAAAGAAAGGTGTAACCTGGACAGTTGAAGATCCTGAAATTGCCGAGGTTTCAAACGGTGTTGTATATGGTCTTAAAGAGGGAACAACGACCGTAACGGCGATTACCAAGGACGGAGCATATACGGATACCTGTGAGGTTACAGTTTATCAGACTCATGTAACCGGAATTAAGCTGAGTGTAAATGAAATGTCAGTCGGTACCAATGCATCAAAGCCGCTCATAGCAACCATTGAGCCGGAGGATGCAACCGATAAGAAAATAGTGTGGAAGTCCGAAAGAGATGATATTGCGAAGGTTGACGATTACGGTAACGTAACAGGTGTTGCAGAGGGAACAACAAAAATAACGGCGACAACAGAGGACGGCGGCTACAGTGCGGAGTGTATCGTGGGTGTTGTACCGATTATAACAACTGATGCAACCGGAGATAACAGCTTTGTTACAGACGGTGACGAAAATCAGGGTACTACAAGCCTTACACCAACAAGTGCATCATTGTCACAGAGTAATGCACCTGTGGGCGGAGAATTCCATAAGGAATTTACAGCCTATGCAGATAACAAGGCTAATTTAAATTTCAAATTCACAACGGGCGGTAAGCAGTTGGTTGATAAAACATGGAACTGGACAGGTCATGAATATACCTTCAATCTTCAGCTGTTAGATAATAACGGTGAAAATATTCTTAAATGGAGTCAGAATTATGAGACTTCGGCGGGAACATTAATGTCGAAGATAGGTAATGATGATGAAAAGAGCTTTGCAAATGACTGGACATCGGTAGTTGATGGAATAGGAAATATTCAGGGAAGTGCCAAGAGATGGATTGTTAATATAGATTTCGACTATGACAACAATACAGCTACTGCAACGGTTACCGGAACAGACAGCAGCTGGACAGCTGTAAATGGTCAGTATACAAGGACTTTCGACTTAAACGGTCAAAGCTTTGCGGAATTGAAGTTTTATACTACAAAGGACGGAGACGGCGGAATTACTGCAAATCCGAAAATCGAGGAGTTGAGCTATTCGAGAATAACAACAAAGGACGGTCCGATAGGAACTCCGCTTCCTACAAAGGAGCCGACACCGACACCGAGTCCGTCACCGACACCGACACCGAGTCCCATACCGCATGAAAATAAGGTTACAAGCTTTGTTGCTAAATCAAGAGTAACGGTTTCGGAGGCAACAGGCTCGGAGAATGAAATCACATTTGAAAATGCATCAAATGCCAATAATGAGCATGCCAGTGCGTATGCAGATATAAGCAGCATTGTAAATGGTCAGGATAACTACGTTGTCGAGTTTGACTCTTATGTAACAGCTTCATCAAGAGCAAAGTTTGGACTTGTTGATGCTTCAAAGAGACCGGGCAGTACAACCAAGAACAATTATGATACATCTGGAATAGCATTTGTTGAGGGTGTAATAAGCAGCAGCGACTATGCAGCAATGATGGATAAAACACTAGGCAATGCACCGGGAGCAAGAGATGCATATGTACATACAAAGATAACTGTTAATGCAAAAGATAAGACCTTAAGCTATATAGTAACGGATACATCGGGAAATAAGCTCCTTTCGGGTACGGACAAGGCTTATTACGATGCGGATACTGAAATTAACGCTATCGGATACATTGATACGATTAACAGCCAGGAAGCAAAAATAAAGAATGTCAAGGTGATAACCTATTCAGCTCCGGGCAGTGAAACAGCATCACCGAGTCCGTCATCAACTCCGTCAGAAACAGAGTCACCGTCACCGAGTCCGTCTGCCGGACCGACAAATACTCCGTCAGGAGATTACGGAATTGGTGAAATCACAGCAGCAGACAATACAGTCACAGCTGTATTCAAGCTTGGAAGAGATGTATCTGATGTAAAGGCCGTATCGGCAGTCTATGATGAAAACGGCAGATTAACAGCCGTATCATTAAAAACTATCGATGAAATAAGTGCTGATGAGGAAGCTTCTGTACAGTTTACATTTGCAGACAACCTTGCTGAAGGCTCAAGCTTAAAGGTAAGCCTATTAAGCTCAACCGAAAGACCGGAGCCGCTTTGCAATGCAAAAGGATATACAGTTCCTTCGGCATCGGCAATTCTTTCGGAACTGCTGGAATTGGACGAATTAGTTCAGATAGATGAAACTGCTGATGAAATTGAAAATGTAATAGAGTAAAAATGAAATAAGGAAACCTCCTGATGTAAAAATCACATCAGGAGGTTTCTTTATTTTCTATAAGTTTTTCTGTGTAATATCGCTCAAGCTCCGGATATTCCAAAATACCTAGCCTGCCTTTTTCGGAAATAGAGTATATTCCTTTGGTGGGGTGGTTAAACCAGCCGTATACATTGGAACGCATTATTGCCGCACATCTTTCATCACCGCCAAATGAACGTACCTGCTTAGGGGAAAGTTCGCCGTATATGTCAAGTATACACGCTATCTTTATACATTTTTCGGTGTAGGCGGTCGCAATCCTTGTTCCGGTTACTCCGCCGGTGTTCTTATCTATGGTTCTGCCGTCTATTTCCTTTAGGATGGATTTTCTCTTTTTGTAATTTGTCTTTACCGGAGTGAATTTTTCGGGATGCTGAATTATTTCAGCATAGGAATATTCTCCTCTGATATTTACGAAAATCAATCCGAGTTCCAGCTTCTTTATTACATAAAGTGTATCGCGAAATGTTTTCGGGGAATAATTCTTAGGCTTAGGTACGGCTACATATGTAACCGCACCTGTTTTTTGCCGTGCAAGTCCCTGCGCTAAAAGTGTTACTGATAAATTTTTCTTTAATTCAATGATTATCAGTTCATTGTCGTTTACAGCAGTAACATCGCAGCCCTTTACTTCCGCATTTACGATATAGCCCATTTTCTCGAAAAGGTTTTTTACCGGAACAAATAGCTCACTCTCATATTTCACAGGTTTCTCCCGGTTTGATTTCGTGCATAATGCCATCAACCTTTATACATACGGTTATTGCAGAAGGATTGTATACCATTGTGCCGTCAGCACTATATTTAAGATTTTTTGCTGCATTCATGTAGTCAACGATTTCGATGTTTGTTGCATACCAAATGTCATCTCTGCCGCCTATGTACTTCGCAAAACCTTCTATTAAATCCCAAATTCCGTCACGGTCAAATTCATAGCTGTGACCCCATACATACATCATATAGAGATACTGTGTCTTATGAAGGTTTGCGAAACGTTCTGCATTCTGCATGAGGTTGTGGCTGTGATGACACGTTGAAGTCCATTCAAGGAAATCTTCAGGCATAGCAAAATCATCTGTACTTCCAACAACACGGCTGTATTCAATTCCGCATGCAGGAAGAATTTTCTTTATATCTTCGGAATATGAGCCGTTAGGGTAGCTCATTCCTCTTACAGGATAGCCGCATGCCTTTTCAAGGAGTTCTCTGTCAAGCATAACCTGCTTTATAACTTCACTCATCGGGCAGCGTGCAATTGTAGGGTGGGTATAGGTATGAGCACTGACCTCGTGTCCTTTATAAAGTTCCTTAACCTCAGAAAGCGGAATACGCTCAGGATCCTTTTCGGTGAGACCGCTGTTAAGGTGGAACG
>USPO01000081.1 GCA_900556575.1 uncultured Eubacteriales bacterium | reverse complement strand
ATTCCTTGGAATCACAGAGCCGGCGATATTCGGTGTTAATTTAAGATTTATGCGTCCGCTCATAGCCGGAATGATAGGCGGTGCGTGCGGTGCGGCAGTTGCTTCAATAATGGGTGTATATGCTACTGCTAACGGTGTAACGGGTGTGTTCGGATTCCTTATCACAACAGAAAGCTTTGTCGGATACCTTTTAACATTTGTTGTTGCGGCGGTTGTAGGATTTGCGGCATCGTGGATTATGGGAATTAAAGAAGAATAAGAAATACATTTCAGGGAGGATTGATGGAAATGAACGGCAGGACTAATGAATTAAAGGCTGCTCTGTATAAAGCGGAGCAGCAAAAGATAAATGACAAATGGAGACAGCGCTTTCACCTTATGCCACCGGTAGGCTGGCTGAATGACCCGAACGGATTGTGTCAGCTTAACGGGGAATATCACATATTTTTTCAGTATTCTCCTTTTGATGTAAAGCCAGGCACAAACTTTTGGGGGCATTACACAACAAGAGATTTCGTGAATTACAGCTACCTTGAACCGGCTCTTTGCTGTGACGAGGATTTTGACTGCAGCGGAGTTTATTCCGGTTCGGCATATATTGAAAACGGAAGGATGTACCTATACTATACGGGTAATGTAAAGCACAAGGGCGATTATGATTATATCAGAGCCGGACGTGAGCATAACACAATACTTGCAGAAAGTGAGGACGGAATACATTTCGGAGAAAAGCAGGTGCTTTTGAGAAACAGTGACTATCCGTCCAATGAAAGCTGCCATGTGCGTGACCCGAAAGTTTGGAAAAGGGGTGATGAGTACTTAATGCTCCTCGGAGCAAGACGCCTTGATGATACAGGCGAGCTGCTTTTGTATTCATCACTCGATAAGAAACATTGGGAACTGATGAGCAGAATCGTAACAGATGAGAAATTCGGCTATATGTGGGAGTGTCCGGACTATGCGGAAATAAACGGTAAAAAGTTTGTTATCTTCTCGCCGCAGGGAATAGAGGCGGATGGTATTCGCTATAATAATGTATATCAGACAGGTTATTGTAAGCTTTTCGGAGATATGGAAACAGGCTATTGCATAACCGACTTTGATGAGCTTGACAGGGGCTTTGACTTCTATGCCCCGCAATCATTTATAGACGAGAAGGGTAGACGTATTCAGATAGGCTGGATGGGTGTACCTGATACGGAGTTTGGCAATCCTACAACGGAATACGGATGGGTTCACTGTCTTACGATTCCTTATGAACTTAAAGAAAAGTACGGAAAGATTTATCGCTGTCCGATAGAGGAACTAAAATCGCTCAGAATAGGCAGGATGGATGCAGATAAAGCGGATATATTTGAGGCGGAGATAGAAAATCCGAACAGTGATGAATTTGAAGTAAGAATAAAGAATGATTGTATCATAGAATACAAGGATGATATTCTGTCATTGAAGTTCGGAAAGTCGGGCTATGGACGTGACAAGAGAAGTGTGGAAATTAAGGAAGTAAACAGGCTTAGGATTTTCTGTGACAGCTCATCGATAGAAATTATAGCAAATGACGGTGAGGCGGTATTTTCATCAAGATTTTATCCGCAGGAAAACGAAAGAGGAATTTCGGCTCCGGGAATGGATATGAAGGTATGGGAGCTTGGAAAATTCAATATTAATTAAGTGCTTTCGGCGGACGGCAGTATTCGGAGGAAAAGATATGAAGAAATTAATTAGCATTGGCGAGGCTTTGATAGATTTTATTCCGTCAAAGGTGAATTGTGAATTTAAGGAAGTACCGTCATTTGAACGTGCCTGCGGCGGTGCTCCCTCAAATGTTGCGGCGGTATATTCGCTGCTCGGCGGAAAGTCGGAAATAATTACACAGCTTGGTAATGACGGTTTCGGCGAGTATATAATTTATACTCTAAAGAAAGCCGGAGTCGATACAAGCCATATTATGAGAACAAATAAGGCAAATACGGCACTTGCATTTGTATCGCTTAAGGATGACGGCAGCAGAGAGTTTACGTTTTATCGTAAACCGAGTGCGGATATGCTTTTGGAGCCGGAACAGATTGAACCGGAATGGTTCAAAGACTGCGGAGTACTTCATTTCTGCTCGGTGGATTTGATAGACGCACCTGTGAAAAAGGCTCATATAAAGGCAATAGAAGAGGCTAAAAAGGCGGGTGCATATATAAGCTTTGACCCGAATATTCGACTGCCGCTTTGGGACAGTGAGGAAGAATGCAAGAAAACAGTAAGAGAATTTCTGAAATATGCGGATATATTGAAAATTTCGGATGAAGAGCTTGAATTTATAACAGGTGAAACGGATATAAACACAGCTGCGAAAAAATTGTTTGACGGCGGTGCAAAGGCTGTTTTATATTCGCTCGGAAAAGAAGGCTCTATGTTAATTACGCCGAACTTCACTGTTAAGGCTGAAAATTATCCGGTGAAGGCGGTGGATACCACGGGTGCCGGAGATGCCGTAATAGGTGCATTCCTATTTAAGCTGATTGAAAGCGAAAAGGCAATAGAGGAAATAAGCAGTGATGAAATGCAGGGTTTTTTGAAATATGCGAATGCATATTCAAATCACAGCGTATGCGGTCACGGTGCGATAACATCATACGGCAGAGCCGATGACATAGAAGAATTAATTAAGAAGTTTAACTAAGATTATTTATAATGCTGATAAACAGCGGAATGGAGGATAAAATCATGGGATTATTCGGATTTGGAAAGAAAAAGGAAGTGGCACCGGAATTTCTTGCAACACAAAACGGTGAAGTTATAAACATTGAAGAAGTAGGTGACGGTGTATTCTCGGCAAAGATGATAGGTGACGGATTTGCCGTTACTCCTTCATCGAATGAAGTATATGCACCGGTGAGTGGAAAGGTTACACAGGTGTTTGACACATACCACGCTTACGGGATTACAACGGATGACGGTCTTGATGTATTGGTTCATATAGGTCTTGACACCGTGTCACTTAACGGCGAAGGATTCAAGCCGTTTGTTAAGGAAGGACAAAAGGTCAAGGCGGGTGACAAGATAGCCGAGGCTGATTTGGACTTTATAAAATCAAAGGGTTACAAAACAACCACAATAGTTATTATAACAAATATGGATGCTGTCAGCGGTTTAAACGTAAATTACGGCACATCAAAGGGCGGCGAAACTGTCGCTATGACATATACAAAATAAATTATAGCCGGATATATGCATTACCTTGGTCATTTATGTGCATAAAAGGGCAAAAAAGATAATCACATTCATTTGGTGTTCCCATTGATATAACTTTAAAAACACTCTTTCGGAAGTTTTATCTCTCCCTTCCGCAGGGGTGTTTTTAATTTACAGAAAAAATTATTCTCATATATAGCTTAAGCTGATAACAGGCTATAGCTTAAGTTAATAAGAAAGAATACTATTTAACTCAACATTAACAAATTATTAAATAAAAATCCCTATAATTTCATAGGAATTTATAAAATTGTTAATATAGGTATTTAAAATACTATTTTCCTATTGACAAGATAGGATTTATGTGTTAATATATTGTTACTAAATCACATAAACGAATTAATCGGATACAGAATATTATATGATAGGAGATGAGGATTTGAGCATTATAGAGTTATCTCATATAAGCAAAAGCTTTGAGCAGGATGACAGACAGGTACATGCCTTGAATGATGTATCATTAAATATAGAAAAAGGTGATATATACGGCATTATCGGTATGTCGGGTGCAGGAAAGAGTACTCTGGTACGATGTATCAATTACCTTGAGCGTCCTACCAAGGGGAAAGTTACCGTTGACGGTCATAACCTCGATGAATTGAGTGAGAAAGAATTGAGAGGCTTAAGAGCCGATATAGGAATGATATTTCAGCACTTCAATTTATTGATGCAAAAGAATATATTGAATAATGTATTGTTTCCGCTTCAATTACAAGGTGTAAAGAAGTCGGCGGCAGTAAAGAGAGCGAGAGAGCTTTTGCAGATTGTAGGTCTTGCTGAAAAGGAAAAGGCATATCCGGCTCAGCTTTCCGGAGGTCAGAAGCAAAGGGCGGCAATTGCAAGAGCATTGGCACTCAATCCGAAAATTCTGCTTTGTGACGAGGCAACAAGTGCCTTGGACCCGCAGACAACGGCTTCAATACTGGAGCTGCTAAAAAAAATAAATAAAGAGCTTGGTATTACAATTGTAATTATCACTCACCAAATGTCGGTTGTTCGTTCTATATGCAACAGGGTTGCGATTCTTGAAAAAGGAACTCTCGTTGAAAACGGCAGCGTAGAAGAAATATTCACACATCCGAAATCAGCTTCCGCAAGGGAATTGATTTCAAAGGATGTATCAGATTTACCGTCAGATACGGAAAAATCGGATTACAGAACAATTCTTGCGGCTGATGAAAGAAACACGGGCTTGAGAGTGATATTCTCGGAAAATGCATCTTCCGAACCGGTAATAGCAAATCTTATCCTGGAGTTTAAAATTCCGGTAAGTATATTAAAGGCAAATACGAGAAGTATCGGAGGAAAGGCTCAGGGAGATATGATTTTGAGTATTCCGAAAGCACATAAGACGAAGATTAAGGAATATCTTGAAAATCATGGTCTTGAAACAGAGGAGGTGACAGTGTGATGTGGAACGAACAGACAATTCAAATGATTTTGGGCGGTATTCGTGACACCTTATATATGACGGTGTTTTCAACCCTGTTCGGCTATATTCTTGGACTTCCGATGGGGATAATTCTCACTGTTACGGATAAAAACGGACTTAGACCGAATAAATTTATATATAGTATATTTGATGTGATTTCAAATGTAGTAAGAAGTATTCCGTTTTTGATATTGCTTATACTTCTTATACCGTTTACAAGGCTTGTTGTAGGAAAGAGTTACGGTTCAACGGCTACAATAGTACCGCTTGTAATTGCGGCGGCACCGTATATTGCACGAATGGTTGAATCTTCATTAAAAGAAGTTGACAAGGGTGTAATTGAGGCTGCACAGTCAATGGGAGCATCAAATATGAAAATAATATTAAAGGTATTGCTGCCGGAGGCGAGAACTTCGCTTATTACGGGTGCAACAATTGCCTTGGGAACAATTCTCGGCTATTCTGCAATGGCAGGAACGGTCGGAGGCGGCGGACTCGGAGATATTGCGGTTCGCTACGGATATTACCGCTGGCAGACGGATATAATGATTGTAACGGTAATACTTATAATGATATTATTCCAGATATTCCAGACAGCAGGAATGGGAATTGCAAATAAACTTGATAAACGTAAATAATTTGAAATAAAGAAAGAGGTACTTAAAATGAAAAATTTAAATAGAGTAATCGCAGCAGCGGCAGCATTAACAATCGGAGCAGCATTAACAGGCTGCGGAGCATCAAGCAACACAGCGTCGAATACAGCATCAAATGAATCATCGGCAGCAAATTCTTCGGAAAGCAAGACAATCAAGATTGCAGCATCATCAACTCCGCACGCTGAAATTCTTGAAAAGGCAAAGCCGATTCTTGAAAAGGAAGGTTATGACTTAGAGGTGACTGTATTTGATGACTATGTACAGCCGAACCTTGTTGTTGAGAGCGGAGAGTTTGATGCAAACTATGTTGAGCATTTACCGTATCTTGAAAACTTCAACAAGGAGCAGGGAACACACCTTGTAAGTGTAGGTGGTATTCATTATGAGCCGTTCGGTATTTATCCGGGAACAAAAAAGACATTGGATGAGATTTCGGACGGTGACGTTATAGCAATCCCGAACGATACAACAAATGAAGCAAGAGCATTATTATTGTTACAGGACAACGGACTTTTAAAGTTAAAGGACGGTGTAAGCCTTACAGCAACAGTAAACGATATTGCAGAAAATCCGCACAACGTAAAGTTCCAGGAACTTGAGGCAGCACAGGTTGCACGAGTTAAGGATGAGGCTGCATATGTGGTTCTTAACGGAAACTATGCACTTGAGGCGGGTTTCTCGGTAAAGAAGGACTCGATTGCATATGAGGCAGGCGATTCGGAGGCTGCAAAGACATATGTTAATATCGTAGTTGTTAAGGAAGGAAACGAGGAAAAAGAGGGTATCAAGAAGTTAGTTGAGGTTCTTAAGTCAGATGAAATCAAGCAGTTCATCAATGACAACTATGATGGTGCGGTAGTACCGTTTAACTAATAATAAGAATTAAAGTCTGTAAATGAGCAATTTTCAAATTGCTCATTTACAGTTAAAATAGATTGGAGGCGGCTGTTCTGAGCTGGGAGTTTATATTTAAATATCTGCCGTTATATCAGAAAGCGGCGGTGCTGACGGTTAAAATAGGTGTTATGGGAATAATTCTTTCCATTATAGTCGGTCTTATATGTGCTGCTATAAGCTATTATAAAATTCCGGTGCTTAAAAGAATTGTTTCGGTGTATGTAGAGCTTAGCAGAAACACACCTCTTTTGGTTCAGCTGTTCTTTATATATTACGGATTGCCTAAAATAGGTATACAGACAAATGCCGAAATATGCGGTGCGGCGGGTTTAGCCTTTCTCGGCGGCAGCTACATGGCAGAGGCATTCAGAAGCGGAATAGAGGCGGTTGACACAATACAGTCGGAAAGTGCATACAGCTTGGGATTTAGCAGATTACAGTCAATGAGATATATAATTCTGCCGCAGGCTGTTTCAATCAGTTTTCCCGCTTTTGTGGCAAATGTAATATTCCTTTTAAAAGAAACAAGTGTGTTCAGTGCGATAAGCCTGATTGATTTAATGTTTACGGCAGATCGGAA
>USPO01000080.1 GCA_900556575.1 uncultured Eubacteriales bacterium | reverse complement strand
GAAACCGTCCGAATTAACGTCATTGCCCTTAACCGGAATATCAACGATAAGGTCAACAATTCCGCTTCTGATTACATCAAGGATGTTCGGAACTCCGTCAGCAATCTTCTTTACTGATGTACACTCAATTCCGTTTTCATTGAGGAAGTCAGATGTACCCTGTGTTGCAATGAACTTGATTCCGCATGCATATAAGCGCTTTGCAAGCGGAAGGAATTCTTCCTTGTCAAGGTCTCTGATTGTAGCAAGTACGGTTGAGCCGGCTTTCGGAATTGTTGTATGAGCAGCTGTAAAGCCCTTATACATTGCTTCTGTGAAGTCATGACCTACACCCAAAACCTCACCTGTTGAACGCATTTCAGGTCCTAACATAACCTCAACCTGCGGAAGCTTTTCTGTTGAGAATACCGGAACCTTGATTGCAACGGTATCTGTAACCGGTGCTATACCTGTTGAGTAGCCCTGTTCCTTTAAGCTGTGACCGAGCATAATTCTTGTTGCAATGTCGATTACAGGAACAGTTGTAACCTTTGTGATATACGGAACTGTTCTTGACGAACGTGGGTTTACTTCTATGATGTAAAGGTCGTTCTTGAATTCAATGAACTGGATGTTAATCATACCGATAACCTTTAATTCAATTGCAATTCTGTAAGTAACGTCCTTAATCTTCTCTATAATATGCTCCGGAATATGCTGCGGCGGATATATTGAGATTGAGTCACCGCTGTGGATACCGGCTCTTTCAAGATGCTCCATGATACCCGGAATAAGCACATCTGTTCCGTCGCATATAGCGTCAACTTCAATTTCACGTCCTCCGAGATAACGGTCGATAAGTACCGGATTTTCCTTGTCCTTTTGGAATGCATCTGTAAGGTATCTTACGAGATCAAGCTCATTTCGAGTAATCTCCATGCCCTGACCGCCGAGAACGTATGACGGACGAACGAGAAGCGGATATTCAAGCTTTGATGCTTCTTCAATACCTTCCTTAACACTCCATACAGCCTTGCCCTTAGGTCTCTTGATGTTAAGCTTTTCGAGCATTTCATCAAACTTTTCTCTGTCCTCTGCCTCATCAATATATTTCGGCTGAGTACCCAATACCGGAACACCCATCTTATCGAGGAAGTTTGCAAGCTTAATAGCTGTCTGACCTCCAAACTGGAGTACTACGCCAATCGGCTTTTCAAGAGTGATGATGTTGTATACATCCTCTTCTGTAAGCGGCTCAAAGTAAAGCTTATCTGATGTATCGAAGTCTGTCGATACTGTTTCCGGATTGTTATTTATTATAATTGTTTCAATTCCTGCCTTGCGAAGTGACTTTACACAGTGAACAGAACAGTAGTCAAATTCGATACCCTGACCTATTCTGATAGGACCGGAACCAATAACGATAACTTTCTTGTTATCCGAAGGATGTGATTCTGTAACCTCATCATAGGTTGAGTAATAGTACGGAGAAACAGCCTCAAACTCGCCTGCACATGTATCAACCATCTTGTAAACCGGAGTAATACCAAGCTCTATTCTCTTAGCATAAACTTCAGCGGCTGTTGAACCTGTAAGCTGAGCGATACCCTCATCAGCAAAGCCCATCTTCTTGTAGTGCTTTAATTCATCATAGCTTAAATCTTCAAGCTTGCACTTCTTTAAAGCTTCCTCTGCATCTACTATGTTCTTGATTTTCTTTAAGAAGAACGGAATCATGCCTGTAATTTCGGCAATGTGATTCATATTGTAGTTGCGGCGGATCAATTCCGCAAGGTCAAATAATCTTTCATCGTCAGGAATTTGAACTCTCTTTCTCAATTCCTTTGTCGAACGCTTCTTTGATGACTCTCTTTCAAGTGTGAACTGCTTGATTTCGAGTGAGCGTATACCTTTTAAGAGTGATGACTCAAAGCTGTTGCCAATTGCCATTATTTCACCGGTTGCCATCATCTTTGTACCGAGTGTTCTTCTTGCACCGAAGAATTTATCAAACGGCCACTTCGGGATTTTTGTTACAACGTAGTCGATTGTAGGCTCGAAGCATGCATATGTCTGACCTGTAACGGCATTCTTGATTTCATCAAGGTTGTAGCCGAGTGCAATCTTAGCCGCAATCTTGGCAATCGGATAGCCCGTTGCTTTTGATGCAAGTGCCGATGAACGTGAAACTCTCGGATTGATTTCGATTACCGCATAATTGAAGCTTTCCGGATCAAGTGCAAACTGAACGTTGCAGCCGCCCTTGATTTCAATTGAGTTGATAATATCAATTGCAGCCTTACGGAGCATTTGGAATTCCTTGTCGGCTAAGGTCAATGTAGGAGCAACAACGATTGAGTCGCCTGTGTGTACACCGACCGGGTCAACGTTTTCCATCGGACAAATAGTGATACAGTTGCCGGCACCGTCACGCATAACCTCGAACTCAATTTCTTTCCAGCCCTTGATAGACTTTTCAAGAAGAACCTGACCTACTCTTGAAAGGTGAAGTCCCTGCGAAAGAATTTTTTCAAGTTCCTCCGGAGTTTCTGCAATACCGCCGCCTGTTCCGCCGAGGGTATATGCAGGACGAACGATTACCGGATAGCCTGTTGCTTTTGCCCAGTCAAGACCTGTCTGCAAATCAGTAACGATTTCTGACGGGGCTACCGGCTGATTTGTACGCTCCATGAGCTTTTTGAAGGAATCTCTGTCCTCGCCCTCTTTAATTGACTCGATTGATGTACCGATTACTCTTACATCGTACTTGTCAAATATACCCTTGTCGTACATTTCGCAGCAAAGGTTAAGACCTGTCTGACCGCCCATTCCGGCAATTACCGAGTCCGGACGCTCTCTTGCGATTATTTTTTCTATATGCTCAGCTGTGAGCGGTTCAATATATGTCTGTGAAGCCATTCCGGGGTCGGTCATGATTGTAGCCGGATTTGAGTTTACCAATACAACTTCAATTCCTTCTTCCTTAATTGCCTGACACGCCTGTGTACCGGAATAGTCAAATTCGGCAGCCTGTCCTATAACGATAGGGCCTGAGCCGATTACCAAAACTTTTTTTATCGATTTATCTAAAGGCATTTCTTTGTCCCTCCATTATTTGATAAGCTTTAAAAATCTGTCGAATATCCAGCCTGAGTCGAGCGGACCCGGTGAAGCCTCCGGATGGAACTGCACACTCATGATAGGAAGTGATGTATGCATAATGCCCTCGCAGGTTCCGTCATTTACATTTATGAACATATTCTCTACACCCTCCGGTAAATCGGAAACAATGTAGTTATGGTTCTGTGATGTTATATAGCATGTACCGCCGATAAGGTCCTTAACAGGGTGGTTTCCGCCGTGATGACCGAATTTAAGCTTTGAAGTCTTTGCACCGAGTGCAAGACCTATTATCTGATGTCCCATGCAAATTCCGCATATCGGAACTTCGTTCAAAAGCTCGCGGATAGTACCAACTGTTCCCGGAGCGTCCTCAGGGTTACCCGGTCCGTTTGAAAGGAATACCAAATCAGGATTTACACTTCTGATTTCATCAGCAGAAACATTAGCCGGGAATACTGTGATTTTTACACCGCGCTTCTTTAAGTCACGGAGAATACCTGATTTTGCACCCATGTCAATAAATGCAACGTGCTGCTTTCCGGTTTCGTTGATTACATATGTTTCCTTTGTTGTACATTCCATGATAACATTTGAGTTATCCAATGTATCCATAAGTGCCTTTGCCGCAGCGTCCGAAGGCTCGCCCTGCATAATAGCAGCCTTCATACATCCATAATCACGAATAATGCGTGTTAAGGCTCTTGTATCTATACCCTCTAAGCCTACAATGCCCTCTGAAGCAAGATAGTCATCAAGGTTCATTTCATTTCTGAAGTTTGACGGGAAGCTGCACTTTTCTCTTACGACAAAAGCGTTTAAGTGCGGATGCTCTGCCTCACCGTCATCAAGGTTAATACCGTAATTTCCGATGAGCGGGAATGTCATAACGACAATCTGACCGCAGTATGACGGATCGGTAAGTGTTTCCTGATAGCCTGTCATATTGGTTGTGAAAACAATTTCACCGGTAATGTCCTTACAGGCACCGAACATTTCGCCTGTAAAACGCACACCGTTCTCAAGTATAAGCTGTGCTTTCATATTTTATGACTCCTTTATGTTAATAAACTCAAAAAAAAAGACAATGACTAAAAAATCATGTCTTTTAACAACAACAAAAATAAAAAGAAAAATGAAAATAACAGGCTATGCTGATTGCATATCCAGGCATATGTAGCTTTTGTGTTAATGTTTGACTCAGCCTTAAACATAATTTTCATTCTCCCTTCGAATTAGTCCGCATATATGGGAAAAGTACACCTTTTTAGTGTGAGTATTTATCCACATCAATGCATATTTTTATCTAACTAATTGTAACACTTTTATGTCGATTTGTCAATGATTTTGAGAGAAAAAATTAAAATAATATAGCTGTATATTTTAATAATAAATTTCGTATAAATTCACCATTGACAAAAAGACGGTAAATTTTAATCCGCCGCAGAATAGGCAGCCAGTGCGGCGGATTATACGCTGCAATTACGATAAAAAGTCCGAAAATGAAGAAGATTAACCGTTATTAATTACGGCATTTAAATATCGGAGCTGTTTTTCAAATGCTCTTTAAGCACCAAATTAATGTATTGCGAAACGGAGCGGTCACAGTCCTCTGCTTTTTCTCTTATTTTTTCGATTATATCTTCGTCTATGGTTATGCTTAATCTTTTCTTTAATGGCTTCATGAACATCACCTCAAAATAATTATACCACAATACACGATAAGGTATTGACTTTTCATATAAAATAATATATAATAATATAAAGTAATACTTTATATGAAGGGAGAAAAAAGAATGGATGAAATGTGTATTAATTGCTTTAAGAAAGAATACGGTCTTGAATTCAAGGAGGATAGGTTTTTGACAAAACCGGGTCAATGCGAAAAATGTGGCAGACAGACGGAATGTGTCGTTTGCATAAAAAGAGGGGAGGAGGATTTGAAGGATTAAAAAAGCACGGGGAAGTAATGATGCAATTAAGATGTGAAGATACAAAACAGGACGGCAGTAAAAAAAGCCGTCCTGTTTTTGTCTGTTATAAGCTAACTGAAGCTATCTGCCATTTTTAAGTGGGTTACAGAACACTAATTTTTCATGTATAGGCTGTAAACCGATGCAGGTCCTGCTTTCCGGAATTAAAGCAGAGGCAATGTTCAGATTAAAGAAATATTACATTTATTAAAAATATGCAATAAGTTATCAAAAATCCCTTTAAATATGCACTTTTTAGCTCCCTGTTATAGCAACATCTAAAAAATATCTAAAAACAATCAAGCACACAACTTAATTGTGCTGTCTAATATGCTTTTCTTTCTTTCAAAATCAATCGTTGTGTATATGTTCATGGTTGTTCTTATGTCTTCATGTCCTACCCAATCAGCAATATCCTTATCAGAAATATTCTCACTATGCATATATGATATGCATCCATGTCTTAGATAATGCCATGATGTATCGGGTAAACCATTTTTCTTTAACAACTTTTTAAAAGCTTGTCTTGCATAGTCAACACAATATTCTGAACCGTCTTGTTTTAAAAAGACTTTATCGCCGTTCTTATAGTCCATGCCTTTCAGTCCTTTATTGATTGCCTGTGCCTTTTTTAGTTTCTGCAAAACCTCTAACATTTCTGCATCAATAGGATAATCACGCTTGCTTTTAGATGTCTTTGTTGTTTCGCTTTCAATTTTTTTCGTTCCAGTAATAGTAACTGTATTTCTGATGTGAATTATCTTGTTAGTGAAATCAACGTCTTTCCAACGCAATCCAAACATCTCTTCTCGCCTTAAACCATACTTGAATGTTATTAATATCATATCGTGTATTGGTTTACCCTCGCATAGTGTAAGAATGTGTTTGATTTCTTCTGCTGTGTATACTTTATTATCCTCTGTGCTAATAACTTTGCTTTTAGGAATAACAGTATATTGACAAGGATTATTTTGAAGTAATCCAGTTCTTACGGCTTCCTTAAAGATATTACTAATAATAGCTTTTAAACCATTAAGGCTTGAAGTTGCATAATTTTTAGATTGTTCTTTGAGAAATCTATCTATATCAGCTACCTTTATTTCAGATAAAGCAAATTTCTTTTTTGCGAAGTATGGAATGATAACAGAATTTAATTTCTGTGAGTATCCTATATAAGTAACCTCTCTTACAGTGTCTTTCTTGCTTTCTAACCATTGATTGCAATAGTCAGTAAACAATATGTTGCTCTGTGGCTCATCGTTCTGTAATTCCTGTCTTATCTCTTCAAGCCTTGCTTGTGCCTTTCGCTTGTTACCCTTTACGGCTTTTATTCCTGTACTCCTCCAAATGGTTTTACCGTTCTTAGAGAATACGGCTTGATATATGCCGTTCTTGACTTGCAAGCTACCGCCGTTAAATTTCTTACCCATTCCAATTGTCCTTTCTTATCCGAATGACTTCTTGAAATGATTGATTGCATTAACAGTATATCATAATCATTTCAAAAAGTCAATAATTTATTGTAATTTTTTTCTGCTTATCTATAACGGCAAATATGAGGCGGTTTGGTATCCGCCTCAATTTGCCTTTTCTGCCATGAAGTACGGGTGTATAACATCGTGCTGTTCATCAGTAAGTAATTGAAGTGTGTTAGGATCACAATTAACAATTCTATTTTGTATTGCATTGTTCTTTTGATCATGTGTTGTTGTCCCAGTAGCTTTTATATATCCTGTTGTACGATG
>USPO01000079.1 GCA_900556575.1 uncultured Eubacteriales bacterium | reverse complement strand
CTTTTTTTTGAAAAAAAGAGAGTGTAGCAAACTCATTAAGTTTTGCTACACCCCCATTATAAATAATGACTGCTTGTTATCTCAAAAGATAACCCTGCAGAGGGAAAACATATTAGTCCTTATATGCCGGCATAAAGTCCGGATATGCTGACGGTAAACCATGTTCTGTTGCATCGAGTCCCTGTAATTCTTCTTCCTTCTTTGCTCTCAAAATTCCTGCTTTCTTGAGTACTCCAAAAAGGATTACACCCAATACAACTGCCCATGCAATAATTGCAAGTACACCTAATACCTGAATACCTAAAAGCTTGAAACCGCCGCCATAGAATAAGCCCTGACCTGCCAAGCCTCTGTCTGAAGCAAAGAGACCTACCGCAATTGTACCCCAAAGACCGTTGATACCATGAACACTGATTGCACCTACCGGATCATCAATCTTCAGCTTTGTATCAATGAACGGTACCGCAAGGCAGAGGAGAATTGCACCTACAACACCGATGATGATTGCAGCAAAAGGTGAAACAACGTCACACGGAGCTGTGATAGCAACAAGACCTGCTAAAATACCGTTCAATGTCATTGAAACATCAGGCTTTCCGTAACGTGCCCATGTAAAGAACATTGTTGTTATTGCTGCTGCACAGGCTGCAAGATTTGTTGTAATAAATACCTTTGCAGCTTCTGCCGTAGCAGATGCGTTAAGTACAATACCGCTGTCAGATACCTCTACTAAAGAACCGCTTGATGCCGGGTTAAATCCAAACCAGCCTACCCAAAGAATGAGTACACCCAAAGCACCGATTAAGATATTGTGACCCGGAATAGCCCTTGCTGTTCCATCCTTCTTATACTTATCAATTCTCGGACCTAAGATAGCGGCACCTACAAATGATAATGTACCTCCGAGCATATGTACGATTGCGGAACCCGCATAGTCATGGAAGCCGATTTCGCTTAACCAGCCGCCGCCCCATACCCAATGACCTGCAATCGGGTAAATAGCAAGTGAAATGAATGCACTGTAAATACAGTATGCCTTAAAGTTTGTTCTTTCAGCCATTGCACCCGACACAATTGTTGCCGATGTGGCACAGAATACTGTCTGGAAGAAAAGCTTTGTATAATCAGCTGAGCCTATATCTTCTGCTCCGCCGTTTAAGAACATTCCGAACGGGTTTCCGATAAATCCGTTTCCGTCACCATGCATTAATCCATAACCGATAATCCAGAAGATAATCGAACCGAACATAAAGTCCACGATATTCTTCATTATAATGTTACCTGTATTCTTCGCTCTTGTAAAACCCGCTTCTACCATTGTAAATCCGGTCTGCATAAAGAATACCAATACTGCTCCAAAGAACAGCCAAAAACAGTTTAGTGCATCTGCTAAATATTTCGTTTCCATAAATAATCATCATCCTTCCCTTGAACAAGCACTTTTTATATTAGATAAGTGCTGCTCTGTCTGTTTCGCCGGTTCTTACCTTAATAACCTTTGATACCGGTGAAATAAAAATCTTACCGTCTCCGACCTGACCTGTACGAAGTACCTTTAATGCTGCATTAACAACATCGTCAACCGGAACTGTGCAAACAACCAATTCTACCTTAACCTTAGGGAGAAGGTCTACGCTATATTCAACACCTCTGTACTTGTGCTTCTGTCCCTTCTGTGCACCGTAGCCAAGGACATTGTATACTGTCATGCCGTTAATTCCGACATTATTCAAAGCTTCTTTAAGCTCCTCCAGCTTGCTCTGTCTTGTCACGATTTCAATTTTCGTCATTTCGTCTGCCATAACAAACTCCCCTTTCATGGATTATCTGCTCCATATCCCAAGCCGGGTTAACCACTCCCTTCTTAAAATATATGAAACAGTTTATTTTCTTTAATAAATTTAATAATAAAATCAAAAAAGACGTGTTCAGCTTTCTTCAGCTAAACACGTCTTTGTGTTTTTATTTAATTACAGTCCTTATTATACACCGTAATTTTTTTATTGTCAATAGGAAATTTAAATTTCATGGAATTAATACATTTTTCATATGTTATTCATTTTTTTGTTTTGTTAATTTTGACTATTTTAGTATAACCTAATTGCAGGCTGCAATATGCCGCAAGCCTGTTTACCTCAGGCAAAGCAAAAACATTGCTTTTATTTAAAACATTTTTTCTACAAAATTCAATTTACCTCTTGCAAAATCAAGTAAAAAGATATATAATATATTTAGCGGCAAAATCACAGTAAAAGAGCCGTACAATTTTGTATCGGAGGATAACGATTATGACAATTTTAGTAACCGGCGGTGCCGGCTATATAGGCAGCCATACCTGCGTTGAGCTTATCAATGCCGGATATGACGTAGTAATTCTTGACAATCTCTACAACGCAAGCAAGAAATGCGTTGATGCGGTAGAGGCACTCACAGGCAAGAAGGTTCCGTTTTATGAGGTAGACCTCCTTGATTATGAGGGTACAGAAAAGGTATTTAAGGAGAATAAGATTGACGCTGTTATTCACTTTGCAGGTTTAAAGGCTGTTGGTGAGTCAACACAGATACCTCTCCGTTACTATCATAACAATATTACAGGTACTCTCATTCTTATGGAAATTATGGAGAAATACAATGTAAACAATATTGTATTCTCATCATCGGCAACAGTTTACGGAATGCCGAAAACAGTTCCTATAACAGAGGACTTCCCGCTTTCAACAACCAATCCGTATGGTTCAACAAAGCTTATGATTGAACAGATTATGACAGACGCTCAGAAGGCTAACCCAAAGCTTTCAGTTACATTGCTCCGTTATTTCAATCCGATTGGTGCACACAAGAGTGGAACAATGGGCGAGGACCCGAAGGGTATTCCAAACAACCTTCTTCCATATGTTGCACAGGTTGCGGTAGGCAAGCTTGAAAAGGTTCATGTTTACGGCAATGATTACCCGACAGTTGACGGTACAGGTGTTCGTGACTATATCCACGTTGTTGACCTTGCTTTAGGACACGTTAAGGCAATTGAACATTGTGCAGACAAGGAGGGTGTACATATCTATAACCTCGGTACAGGAAACGGCTACAGCGTTCTTCAGATTATCCAGGCATTCTCAAAAGCCTGCGGCAAGGAAATTCCTTACGTTATCGACCCAAGAAGACCGGGAGATATTGCTGAATGTTATGCAGACGCATCAAAAGCAAAGAATGAACTTGATTGGGTTGCAACTCGTGGTGTAGATGAAATGTGCGAAGACCTCTGGAGATGGCAGAGTACCCATCCGAACGGATTCGCTGACTGATATAAAAAAGATACTGCCGCAGGATAAAATTTTGCGGCAGTATCTTTTTATTACTTTACTTCTAATTCTGATGAATCAATAATAAGACCGTCTTCTAAATCAAGTGTCTTTGTATCACCTGTACCCTTCTTGCATATTAACACATCTGTATCATAACCAAGTCTTGAATGATATGATGTTGAAAGAGAAACCTTTCCGCCCTCTTCTTTGAGCTTCTTGAATACAACCTTCATTATAACGCCATCTGATGATGCAGCATTCTCTTCATCAACAGTAATATACGGAGCCTTCAATCTGTTTTCATCAAACTCTGCATTCTCTACACCAAGAGCGTTCTCAACCTTATTATCACCATTGTAAAGTCCGCAGCTTACAAATTCAAGTGCTTCCTTGTCATAATTAAGTCCCAATGTTACACCTGCAACATATGAATTTTCATATTGTGCAATATTTTTAATATTTACATCTACTACAATTTCATCAGCATTCTCTGACGTACCCTGCGTAAGATACATTTCAGCCATGCTTGCCTTCTTCTCATCACTTATTGTCTTTGTTGTGATTGAAGCTGTATATGTATCCTCATCCCAAGCAACTGATGCGCCCATAGCCTCTCCGACTGCACGAAGCGGGAGCATTGTTCTGTCATTTATAAGCTTTGCCGGAACATCAAGCTTTATCTCTTCTTTGTCAACGTCCAATAATGTTTTATAATTGAATACCTGCATCACGTCCGAACCGATAGTAAGCTTTGCTATCTTTGTATTCGTATTGTTTCTTACCGTTACGGTCTGAGTATCACCATCCCATTCAACAGTTCCGCCCATTGCCTCAAATGCACCTCTTACAGGGATTAGAGTTCTGTCATTCTCTATAATCGGCTGCTGATCCTCGTAGTTAATCTCCGAATTATCTACAATAACCTTTACATTATTCTCTGCAAATGCTGCTGAATATGATGCAGCCATTGCAGCAGCTGCTGTTAAGCATACTAATTTTTTGTTCATTACAAAAACCTCCAGTTTGAATTTTGATTTGTCTAAAAAGTTCAACAAAATCATATTTTATTCTATTATAGCATACATTAAAAAAAGTTACAACAATTTTTAAAAAAATTTCTAAAAAAGTATAGAATTATATTCTAAAATGTTGTATAATATAAGTGTAACATTTTTTTAGCAATGTAACAAAACAAAAAAATACTTACAAAAGGGTGAAAACATGAATTCAGCTATTCAATATATATTAGGATACCTTCAGCTGTTAAAGCCTTCAGATTTAATAGATATAGCAATTATTGCTGTAATAATATTTTATCTTATCAAACTGCTAAAGGAAACCCGTGCCGCACAGGTCGTAAAGGGTGTTGGTTTTTTATTTGCGATATTTGTTCTGAGTGACTGGCTCAGGTTAAATACGCTTCACTACATACTAAGCGGAACTGTACAAATAGGTGTATTTGCACTTGTTGTCATTTTCCAGCCTGAATTGAGAACAATGCTTGAAAGAATAGGACGGTTAAAATTCGGCAGCTTCTTTGATTTCACTGCCGACAGTGATGACAATGAAACAGAAATGGTTATAGAATCGGTTGTAAAGGCAGCCTGCGATATGTCGCAGACAAAAACCGGTGCTTTAATAGTTATAGAACGTGAAACAAAGCTTTTTGATTACATACGCACAGGCACAAAAATTGATGCTTCAGTTTCGAGCAGATTATTAGAAAACATCTTTGTACCGAATACTCCTCTGCATGACGGAGCTGTAATAATAAGCAATAACCGTGCTGCTGCTGCGAGCTGTCTTTTACCTCTTACAAATAACAATAATTTGTCAAGAGATTTGGGTACAAGACACCGTGCAGCAATAGGACTCAGCGAGTGCAGCGATGCTGTTGTTGTTGTTGTAAGTGAAGAAACAGGAAAAATTTCTATCGCACTAAACGGAACACTTACAAGAAATCTTTCAGATACTACTTTAACAAGTGCATTAAGAAAAACACTCATAAAGCCTAAGGAAGAGACAGTTAAGACAAATAGATTTAAATTTTGGAAAACCAAATAAAATGCAATGCATTATGAAGGGAGAAGCTAATATTGAAAGAAAAAAAACAAAAAAAGGGCAGTAAGCTGCGGTCAATTATCCTTTCAGTTGTGCTTGCCGTAATATTATGGATTATTGTCGGTGCAATACAGGATCCTGATGTAAGCGGAACGATAAATAACATACCGATAGAATTTAACGGTGTAAATAACCTTACAGAACGCGGTCTTATTGTATCGGCAGCATCAAATACAGCTAATATTCCTTTAACCGTAATAGGTAAGCGACGTGACCTAATAAATTCATCACTCGGAATAGGACTTGCAGTAGATGTAAGTGATATAACCGAACCGGGAACCTATAATCTTGAAGGAAATGTAGTGTCGTCAAATAATCGTCTTACGGTTAATCGCTCAAGAGTAAGCTCTGTACCTGTAAAAATTGAGCGATTATCCTCAAAGGATGTTACTATAACCTTAAAACAGACAAATGTCCCCAAGGGAAAACTCATAAAAACAAAACTTTCTGATACCAAAGTCAAGGTTTCCGGTTCAGAAAGCGATATAAGCATTCTCGAAGGCGTAATTGCCGAACTGGATGCATCTCATATTACAGACGGCTCATCAGTTGACCTGACGCTAAAGCCAAAACTTCAGGGAGTACAACCTCCGCAATCCAACACAACAATTACACTCTCTTTCAGCAAGGTGACAGCAACAAATACAATATATGACAAAAAAACTATGCCGGTAAGAATGAAACTTAATTCCAAGCTGACAAATGACTATTGGCTTGATACGAAATCAAGCACCTGTGCATTGTCCTCGGTAGAAATAGGTGTTCAGCCAGACTGTACTGCAGAATGTGTATATCTTAATATAAACTCTCCTGACAGCGGAGAAGGCCCCTATATGCTGCTCGAAGAGGATGGGATGTATATTCCCGAAAGTGTTGCAGAAGTATATGCAAAACCTGTACTTGAAAAAAAAGAACAGCGCCATATGGATATAACAGTTGAGGCAAAGAATACTCCCTCCGGACTCACTGCCGCATTTAACACAACTCTAACCGGCTCTCTCGTAAGTGCACCGGAGAATGTACTGAACGACGGAAACATCAAGGCATCAATTGACTTGACTGGTCTCACTGCTGGAGTACACAATATAAAGGTCAAGCCGGAAGATGAACGGGTAACCTTTGCCGAAGATATGTATATTGAAGTAACATTAGAATAATTTCTATTGATTTTTCATCGCAAGTCAAAATATTTTGACTTGCGATGAAAAATCCTAATTTTATACTTGACAAAACGTAATATATCTGTTATAATATTATTTGTGTTAAGATTATGCTAGTGTAGCACAGTGGTAGTGCACTTCATTGGTAATGAAGAGGTCGGCAGTCCGATTCTGCTCACTAGCTCCATTGAGAAAACCCATAAGTATCGGCTTTTTGATACTTATGGGTTTTCTCTTTTTTTGCCCGTTTTAACGTTTTGGGGTTTATTTGGGAGTTATTATTTTTTTAACACAAGATTTTTATATT
>USPO01000078.1 GCA_900556575.1 uncultured Eubacteriales bacterium | reverse complement strand
TCAGAAATATCAAATCTCTCTTCCGTTTTCTCCGTCCAGGGCAGGCTGAATACAGTTTCAAGGTAATTTCTCAATCCGTTATATTCCGGTGACTGCGGCGGCATATGCGAAAATCTATCAATATACTTTGAAAGTTTATCTCTGCTGTCACCAGTAATATTAAATTCGTCCAGCTTTTCTCTAAATTCATTTGCCTCCTGCTCCGGTAAATCACCTTCGCCGAGTTCTTCTGAAATGACCTTCATTTGCTCACGCAGATAATACTGTCTTTGGCTTAAATCCATATTTTCTTTAACCTTAATTTGAATTTTTCTTTCAAGGTCAAGAATTTCTATACGTTCTTCTATTGCTGAAAGAAGTGCTTCGCTCCTACTGAACGGATCAAAATTTTCAAGAAATCTTTGTTTTTCTCTATAATCAATCTCAAGTGTAGCCGCAACCATATCCGCAAGCTTATCAATATCCTTCATGGCTACTACATTTACAAAATTATCAGCATTAATTCGAGGATTTGTCGAATAATACTTTCTAAATTCGCCTTTCAGCAATTCAAGATGTGCCTCCGCAAGCGGTTCGGGTGCATCATAATTACAATCCGCTTCTTCTATTACTGCACTTATATACGGTCTGTTTGATACAACTTCTCTGAGTGTACCTCGCTTAACACCCGTTACTATAACTCTTGTTACATTATCAGGCATATGCATAACCTGGCTGACTCTTGCAATAGTTCCAACTGTATATAATCTGCTTGAATCCGGTCTTTCATCATTTATATCTCTCTGGCATACAACAAATATATTTTTTCCTACACGCCCAGCTTCATCAACAGCCTTTCTGGACTCATCTCTTCCTATATCAAAATTTATGCTTGTTCCCGGAAAAAGAACAATTCCCCTTGTCGGAAGCACCGGCAAGGTATATATTTTATCCTCAATATTTTCCAATAGTTTTCACCTCAATATTTTTTCTAATATTATCTATTATATATTATTTTTTTCTCTTAGTCAAGTATAATTTCAAAAAAGCTAAATAAAGTACCCGCTATCAGAGACAATCTATCATTTCATACTTGTTTGAAGATATTTCATGCAAAAGATATTGATTTTTATATTTTCATATGCTAAAATTGAGCCATAAATCGAGTAGTGGCTGCAGCAAAATACATAACTTTCGGGCAAGGGGCTGCACCCTTCGTTTTGTCTGTTCTGCACTATTTTTCTACAGCCTCAAAATATAATTAATAAAGCATAAAACAGCACCGCAGGAAGGATTGCTCTTGCATACCTCCTTCCTGCGGTAAATTCTTAAAACTGAATTTTTAATACGTCAAATAACATTGACATTTTATTACTGTTATTTTATGAGAGAGAGTTCAATTATTATGTTACTTCGTAAACTTAAAGTCTGAAAGATCGACAGATGTAACAGTGTAGCCATCACCACTCATTTTTTCTGTCATCCTTCTAACATTATCTTCTCCTCCGCTTGTGGTAATGATATTTTCAATCATAAATCTGCTGATTGCTATATTCGGAATTTCATAATTCTTTTTCATTTCCCGTAACCTCCTTATTCAACACTGTATCCCGCTGACAACTCATTTGCCGAAGTCGGTAAATTATATACAATAAGACCGACATTTACTTCGCTCGTGCCATCACCGGTAATTTCCGGAAGAATGCCTTTTGTAAGTTCCGTATAATGATTTCCTCCGTCATTTGATAAATACCATGTTAACGAATTTATTGTCGTTTCTTTCGGAACGAATGAAGCCGTAAAACCAATTGTGTCTGAATAGTCAAGTTCTGCATCTGTTTCAAAATCATACTTGTCTGCCGCTGCTACTTCAGATGGTTTATCGCTTTCACTGATTGTTGTAACAAGGTTGTCAATACAATACATTCTTGACGAATCATCATTTTTAGCTGTGATAACAAGCTTTGCAATACTTGCATCCGAGACATTTCCCTTAAATATTGATGTAACACCCGCCGGTGTTGTATATGCAAATGTTGTTGTTCCGTCCGCTGTCATCGTAATTGTTATTTTGCCGTTAGTGGTTTTACCGTCTGCATAACTTGATACACTGTTAAGGTACGAACCATCCGATTGAATACTTGCAACCTTTGTAATTTCTCCTTCTACCGCTGTTCCGCCTATTTTAATATTCTTTAGAACAGCATCATCCGCAGATGTTCCCTTATATGCTGCAGTATAATTTATAATTTCTGCATCATTTGATGACTTAAGTGAAACAATTGTATATCCTGTCTTAGTGTTGTCATTATTATCCGCTACATATGCAATATTGTCATAAGTCATAATAAGTGTTTGATTACTGTCAGGTTTTACCGTATCTCTTGTAAAAGTAACAGTTTTTTCTGAGGATTTGTAGTTTTTTACTGCATTTACCCCAAGTGCAAAATTATTATCTGCCGCACTCTCATTAAGCTTTATATAAAATGCACCATATGCTCCGTCATTATTATAAGCGGCAAGTTTCATATTAGACGTTTTTCCGGCTGCACAAAACCCCAGTTTTGCATTAGCGGCAGTAATACCACTCATTCCGATTGTTCTTAACCCCTCGGTTACAGCTGCTGAATTGTCTCCGGTTCTCGGTGAAACTTCCGTATCAAACGGCGTATGCATCCTACTATCTGTGCTGCCATCGAAACTCTTAGAATACCCGTCTGTATCTGCTTTAAAATCAAAATCACAGGTCCATTGGGGAACTGTACTCATCTGTTCTGCATTTACCGCAGCAGTATGCACCGAGCAAGTTAATCCCATACACATAAGAATACTCATACTTTTCTTTAATCTCATTTTTTTATTCTCCTTCTTTAATACTGTACTTAATTATTTAAGTACATTTATTGTACTGCTAAGTTAACCATAAAACAATATATTACTCCGATATAAAACGCTCATATTCCGCCAATAGTCCTTGTTAATTATATATATCCCATTCCGCCTGCCAGTTAATATGCATTGTCCCGTCCGCATCCAACGACATCGGCAGCCAAACATAGCTTGAATGCTTTACATCATTTGCTCCGAGTCCTTTACATTCCCAGCGGTCGCCCATATACATAAATTCGTACGAAGAACCCTCCGGCATTTTTAATACGCACGTCGGCTGTGAATAATAAGTTGTTGCCTGACTGCTTGATTCGTTCGGAGCAAACAAACCGCTATCAAACCAAGGACCAAGTATGCTCTGCGATTTATGCACGCGGCATAGGTTTGGATTCCAGCCGGATGTGCCGGATGTCACAAGCTGATAATCATTTTCGCCGACTCTCATAGGCGCGGGAGCCTCACGCTGTTTATCTCTGCCGCCATAACTTGAATCGGTACCGTCTCCATTGTCGATACATCTTGACCAACGCCCGCTTTCATTCACAATAACATTGCCGCTGCCATCGTCCGCTCTTGCATTCGCATACATATGTACCCCGGTAAATGACGGCAGATATGCATTATAATTTCCGCTCGCAGCTTTACCCGCTATATATTGTACAGTAGTTGTATCAAAATATGAAAGTCCCGTTTCATCGTCCGTATATTCTCCGTTTTGATATAATGCCTCCAGTTCGTCTTTGGTTTTAACCGTCATGTTATCCGTGTCTATCCATGTATACTCGTCATTCAGACGAACCGCATACATAATTTTATTTCCTTCCGAGGCATAAAATGTATATGCTGTACCATCCTCATCAACAAACAAATTACAGTCGCGGTAGGTTTGCTTTTCTGCACTGTTGTATGTTACGGATTTATCCCACAGCCACTCAAACGGACCTGTCGGCGAATCGGATATTGCCACTCCCGCCGCCGAAAGTGCATATCCGCCGTCTTTCTCCATGTGCGCCCACATAACATACTTGCCTGTTTTTTCGTTGTAAATTACTTTAGGTCTTTCAAGCCTGCCTTTCGTGCCGCGCATATCATCGGTCATAAACTCAGCGTTAAATTCCGGGTTCAATTGTACATCGCGTACATCAAGCACAATACCTTCATAAGTCCAGTTTGTCAGATCCTCCGACGAATAACAGCTCATACCTGTTTTCAAATCATAACCTGTTTTGTTGTCTTCACCATACCAGTAATATCTGCCGTCACCGCCCTTAATGACCTGACCGCCGTGTGCGGAAATCTTAGAACCTTTATCATCAAGCCACTGTTCGCCGGAGCGTACTTTTGCGATTGATGTATTCAACTCTCCTTTATCTATTTTCTCAAGATTTTCAAGGGCGAGATTAATATCGTTTACGATATACTCACAGGTATTCGCATCCATTCCAAACTTATCATTTGCACCAATATATCTAATAAGTTCATTAAGCATTATATATTCTTCGGGATTATCTTTTTCGGCTAAATACTCCTCTGCACGTAAGACGCAGTTGTCCATACGCTGCTTGAGTGTCATCGTACGCTGCTCTTCCGGCATTGAAAATATTTCACCCAAAAATTCAAGATTCTTTGCTGCTTCATCTCCGGTTTTGTAAAAATCCTGCATTTTGTTATAGACATAGTCACGAGCCGTCACCTTGTCTTCGCTGCTGCTATAATAATCTGTAAGCCGTGCGAAATAGGTACAGTTCGCATTTCCTGCCGCCGACCATTCCCCGGCATCCGACACCGATTTCAATCTTGCCATATAATCAGGCAAATTGTTCACAAAATCACTCATCGTCTCCGCATTCGTATATTCTGAAACATACGCAGCTTTTGCACGATTTAAATATTCATTCATATCTTTATCCGCCTCGTTTTCCAGCTGTTCGATAAGTGTACCGAGTGCCTTATGTGCAGCTGCAACAGCTTCAGCTGCCGCACTGCCCGAATAAAATTCCATTTTCCCTATACAGGCCTGATAAGCCCACTGCGAATTGACACTGTAGAGATTTCCGAGCGGCACAAGCTTTATATACCTTGCTTTGACAGGATTAAAAGTAATGGTTTTACTTTCGTATATCGGGTTGTAATTACTGTATCCAAGCACACCCTCCGCAGCCTCACTGTAATTTTGACCATCCTCCGAATACATTAGTTTAAATTCAGTGATAACACCGTTAATATCACCGCTGTCCTTTGCACCGTCAGAGAACTTTCTCGGAGTATATGTGAGACGCGAAATCTGACGTTTCTCACCTAAATCAAATATTATTTCAAACGGCTTGCTTTGCGGATTATAGCTTGAATCGCTCCAATTGCTGCTCCAGTAGGTATCTGTTCTGTTATCAAGAATATTATCAGCAGGTGTATTTCTGTATGAGGAATTTGCTGTTACGCTTATATTATCATTTATCGGTACATACAATGTTGTACGCTCACCGTAAAGTTCAATTTCTGCAATGTTGCATACATAATCCTCATTTCTTCCGCTGTATGGCTCTTTGCCGTCGGGAACAGTGTACTTTATATATCTGTATACTCTGTCCTTTTTATTAAGTTCCACCTTAGTAAGTGATTGTTTGGGATTATTTTCACTCGGAACAGTATATAAAAGTTCCCAGTCACTGCCGTTTTCGGAACCGTAAAACATTCCATCGCACATACGGTATTCATAGCCTGCCCGCGGAACGTAACCTATAGAATCTATACGATATGTATCGCCCAAATCTATCTGCACATAACCGTTTGCCAATCCGTCAAAATATGTGTCATAATTGCCGTCGGCTGCCTTTTTCGCATCATATGCACTGTTATTTCTGTACGAAGTACTTCCCGTTACCATATCCTCTGTTATCACTATTTTCTTCGATACAGGTATTTCTGTCGGCTCCACAGTCGGAGACGGCTCTGCCGTAAAGGGCGGTGTTGGTGTTTGCGTCGCTCCGCTCGGTGAAAGACTTATCCTTTTCGTGCCACATAAGGGATGCATACTGTTCAGACTGTCCCAAAGCATCAACTTAATTTCGGCATTATCTCTTACGTTTATATCACCAAAGTTAAATTTAAATGTAACAGGCAATGTTGTATTTTCATCATAATCCGATGTTTTTATTTCTTCCAGTCTGCCATTTCTATATTTTGCCGCTATCAGTATACCGTTTTTGCAGTTTTTCGGTGTCACCGATACCGACGCCCTGTCAGCCGATACTGCTATACCAAGATGTGCTGCATCGTCTGACGGTTCGGGAATTTCCTGCGATGAATCTCCTATCGATATATCACGCATACCGCAGCCGTCCTTCGAGCATACTACAGCCGTTACATTTGTATTATCTCTTACCGGAATAAACTTTCCGCCTATAATCTCTGCTTTGCCGCTTACATCGTCTCCATCCATAACATACCACGATATATTACGATTCGAGGTCAATGCCGCAAATGTCATTTTTTCACCGTTTGCAAGGAAGATTTGCGAATCTCCGTCATCGAGATTGTAACCTTCAATCTCAATTACCTGAAAACGATACTTGTTTTCGCTGCCCTTATTGGAAGATAACTTCACAGCTGTAACACGCACATACCTCATTGATGTTTTTGTAAAATCAACACGCACCGGCTCTCCCGTATTCTCGCAGCCTGTTACCTCGGCAAGCGTTTTATACTCGCTTTCGCCGTCAGCACGGCATTCCACCTTAAAATCCTCCGGAAAGAAATATACACTACCGTTGTCCGTACGCTTATACAGCATAAGTGTGGTCAGTTCTTGATTTTCTCCCAAATCCACTTCAACATACGGTGCATTGCTGCCTGCATCTACACTGTCAAATTCATTTGACGAATATCCTATTCCGGTTTTTACCCCATCCGTAAGCTTCGCTGCCAGCCATCCGTAACGTTCGCTCTCAAAGCTGTTATTGGATGAAACGGGTTTATTCAACAGTAAGTTATTATCTGTGTCAATATCGCCCGCAACTATACTTATATTTTTATCTCCCGCAACAATCGGTGTAACAAGTG
>USPO01000077.1 GCA_900556575.1 uncultured Eubacteriales bacterium | reverse complement strand
TGTGTGGTCCACACCGGGGAACAGATCGGTGTATCGAACAAGATAAGCAGCAGAAAGCTCCGGGACGAGCTTAAGGACATCGCGCGAAATACCCTCCCGGCGGGTATAGGTTGTATCATTAGGACAAATGCTGTGGATGCGGACCCTGAACTCATAAAACGTGAACTGAATGAGCTGGGCGGTCGTCTCACACAGATCCTGAAGGCCGCAGCAACCAGAAAATGCTTTTCCTGTCTGTACCGGAATCCACCGGAATATATAGAAAACATAACTTTCATGGGAAGTAATAAGCTAGATTCACTGGTAACCGATGATGAAGAAATATTCCACGTATTTGAGGATTACATAGAGAAAAAACAGCCTGGAACAATAGACTTAACGCTTCATACCGATACAGAATGTCCGCTTACGGCAATCTACAATCTCAATAAAGAAGTGGAGGGAGCTCTAAAGGAGAGAGTATGGCTTAAGTCAGGTGCCTACCTTATAATCCAGCAGACTGAGGCCATGGTAGTTGTGGATGTGAATACAGGCAAGGCTATATCAGGCAGAGATATGGAACAGCACATGCTGAAGGTCAACACCGAGGCGGCCATCGAAACCTGCCGTCAGTTAAGACTCCGCAATCTGTCAGGGATAGTAGTCATAGACTTTATAAACATGAAGAATCCCGATGATATTCTCAGGATACGTGATACCCTGATAAGAGAGCTGGCAGACGATCCTGTACCAGCCAAATTCGTAGATATCACCAAGCTTGGACTTATAGAGCTGACCAGAAAGAAGTTAAAGAGACCGCTTCACGAAATGGTTAAGCTTTGATGAAAATAAATCAAAAAATATTGTAAAAATATATCAGAAAATTATTGACAAATAATCATCTCAATGGTAGATTATATGAGTATGCCGCACAGTTAGGTATAAGTGTGTCAACAGACACCACCAAAACTGGCGAGTTTGATTAAGGAGGTATTAACCATGTACGCAATTATAGCAACAGGCGGTAAGCAGTACAAGGTATCAGAAGGTGATACATTATTCGTAGAAAAGCTTGAGGCTGAGGAGGGTTCAGTTGTAACTTTCGACCAGGTTCTTATGGTAGGTGAAGGTGCAGACGTTAAGGTAGGCGCTCCGACAGTTGAAGGTGCTGCAGTAGAAGCTAAGGTTGTAAAGAACGGTAAGGGTAAGAAAATCTATGTCTTCAAGATGAAGAGAAAGAAGAATTACAGACGCAAGAAAGGTCATAGACAGCCGTTCACAAAGGTTGAGATTACAAAGATCAACGGCTAATTGTGATAATTACTAAGAGATTTACTAAATAATATTTATAAAAAGCGAGGTGTTTTTCAATGGCTCATAAGAAAGGTATGGGTAGTACAAAGAACGGTCGTGACAGCGAATCGAAGAGACTCGGTGCTAAGAGAGCAGACGGTCAGTTTGTTTTAGCAGGTAACATTCTTGTTAGACAGCGTGGAACAAAGATTCATCCGGGAACAAATGTAGGTATCGGTTCAGATGATACATTATTTGCTTTAATCGACGGAAGAGTTAAGTTTGAGAGAAAGGGCAGAGATAAGACACAGTGCAGTGTTTATGCCGCTAACTAATTTAACATTGTATTACACAGGGGTACATAATTAATTATGTACCCCTGTTTTAATGAGATGAAAAATCACCAAGGCTCTCCGCAGTGAATATTTTTTTCTGCGGCGGTATTTAATGATTTTGGGTGTTTATTTCATAAAAGGATAGAAATAAAGTTAATATAGATAAATTTGAAGAGGTGGAAAGGAGAGAAAAAATGTTTATAGATAAGGCGAAAATATTTGTCAAGGCAGGAAACGGCGGAAACGGTTCAATTCATTTCAGACGTGAGAAATATGTTGCTGCGGGCGGTCCGGACGGCGGTGACGGCGGCAGAGGCGGCAATATTATATTTAAGGTTGAAACAAGTATGACAACTCTTATGGATTTTAAGTATAAGAGAAAGTATGTCGCACCGAACGGTGAAAACGGAGTAGGAAAGCGTCAGAAAGGCAAGGCAGGAGAAAATATTGTTTTAAAGGTTCCGCAGGGTACTATTATTCGTGATTATAATTCGGGCAGAATTATTGCCGATATGTCGGAACCGGATAAGGAAATTGTTATTGCCAAAGGCGGAAACGGCGGATGGGGAAATGCTCATTTCGCAACAGCCGTAAGACAGACTCCTAATTTTGCGAAGAATGGTCAGAAGGGCGATGAAAGAGAAGTTGTTCTTGAATTAAAGCTGCTTGCCGATGTAGGTCTTGCAGGTTTCCCGAATGTCGGAAAATCAACACTATTATCACGAACAACAAAGGCTGACCCGAAAATTGCGAACTATCACTTTACAACTCTTGAACCGAATTTGGGAGTTGTTGACCTCGGAAATCACAGAAGCTTTGTTATGGCTGATATTCCGGGACTCATCGAGGGTGCATCTGAAGGTGTAGGTCTTGGACACGAATTTCTGAAGCATATAGAAAGAACAAGGGTTATTATCCATGTGGTTGATGTTTCGGGCATAGAGGGCAGAAATCCGATTGAAGATTTTGATATTATAAATTCGGAGCTTTCAAAGTATGATATGGAACTTGAAGAAAGACCGCAGATTATTGCGGCAAACAAGACGGATATTATAACTGATGAAGACGTTTATAATGAATTTATTGCCGAAATGGAAAACAGAGGGTACAAGGTATTCCCGATAAGTGCAGCAACCGGAAAAGGTGTTGACGAGCTTATGAAGTATACCTATGAGGAACTTTCAAAACTTCCTCCGATTGTTGTATTCGAGCCGGAAATGAATCTTGAAGAAGAAGAATTTGTCCTTGATGAAAAGGGCTACGAGATTAGCAGAGATGATTCGGGTGCTTATGTAATAAGCGGTTCATGGATTGAAGCAGTAGGCGGCAGCGTCAACTTTGACGATAACGAAAGCTTGCAGTACTTCCAGAGAGCATTGCTCAATAAGGGTGTTATCGAGGACCTTATTAATATGGGTATCCAAGAGGGCGAAACGGTTATTATCGGTGACTTGAAGTTCGACTTCGTATATTAATTTGAATTTAGAAGGGTGTAGCCGATACGGTTATGCCCTTTTTGGTTAAAAGGGGAGGTCAGTCCCCTTGAGTAAGGAGCGGATATATGCCGACGGTATCACAAATTCATATTTCACTTGAAATTTGGGGATGTATTTTCAGTGTACTTGCAGCATCTATAATTTATATAAGCAGAAAGATATATACAAAATCAAGCAAGTATTTATTTTGGATATTTATTGCAAATTCTGTACTTTTGCTTTGTGATTCATGTGCATGGATGTTCAGAGGTGATTCGGGTGCATTGGGTTTTTATATGGTCAGAATAAGTAATTTTCTTGTATTTGCACTCGGATATGTCTTGATTAATTTTTTTATGCAGTATGTAGGAATTTTTATTGAGAAAAAGAGGCGGTGCTATAAGTATATCACTGCGGCGGTTAAGACGGTAAGTACACTGGGATTATTAATTTTAATTATTTCGCAGTATACGCATTGGTACTATTATTTTGATGAGAATAATTTTTACCATAGAAATATATTGTTCCCAATCTCACAGTTTAGCGGAATTGTAAATATAGGGCTGATGTATGCATTAATTATCTCGCATAGAAAATATATAAGCAGGGAAAATTTCATATCGTTCTGTACATATATTACACTTCCGGTTGCCGCATTGATAATTCAGCTGTGGGTATACGGTATTGCTTTTCTGAACATTGCAAATACAATTTCGGTTATGATGCTGTTCTTCTCATCGCAGATTAATCAGGCTAAGCTTTTGGTTGAAAAAGAGAGTGAACTTACCGATGCAAAGATAAGCGTTATGATGAGTCAAATTCAGCCGCATTTTCTTTATAACAGCCTTGCGGCAATAAGAGGTCTATGTACGGAAAATCCTAAAAAGGCAAGAACGGCAATCGAGGACTTTTCGTTTTTTCTGAGAGGTAATATGGAGTCAATTACCAATAAAGGGTTAATTCCGTTTAAGAAAGAACTTGCCCACGTTAAAAATTATGCCGCACTTGAACTTGTAAGATTTGAGGACAGACTGAATATAGAATATAATATCACCTGTACGGATTTTCAAATTCCTCCGCTGACCGTACAGCCGATTGTTGAAAATGCGGTTAAATACGGAATTTTGGGGCATGATGACATTACAAGAGTACAAATATCGACGAGTGAGGATGAAAGTAATTTTTATGTTACGGTAGAAGATAACGGAGTAGGCTTTAATACCGAAGAAAAGAAGAATGACGGAAAAAGCCATGTAGGTATAAAGAACGTAAGAAGACGTCTTGAAATGATGTGCGGCGGCAGTCTGGTTATAGAAAGCCGTATAGGAAAGGGCACTATTGCAATGATAGCTGTACCTAAAAATTAATAGGAAGAGAGGAATTACGGTGAATATACTTATAGTAGATGATGAAAAAATTATTTTGAAGGATTTGCATGAAATGGTATCCGAAATAAATCCAAAAGCAAAACTTATATGCTGTATGTCCTCAAAAGAGGCACTTAAGGCAATGGAAGATAATCGGATAGATATTGCGCTGCTTGATGTTGCGATGCCGATAAAGAATGGTGTTGAACTTGCAAAGGAGCTTAAAATGCTTGAACCAAAGCTGAATATTATATTTATTACAGGATATTCTGAATATGCGGTCGATGCGGTAAATCTCCATGCAAGCGGCTATTTACTGAAACCGGTAAGGAAATCAGAGCTTGAAGATGCATTGGAAAATTTAAGACATCCGATAGAGTATGAGAACGGAAAAATAGAAGTCCATTGTTTCGGAAACTTTGATGTATACATGAACGGAAAACCGATAAACTTCAGCAGGAGCAAGACAAAGGAAGTACTTGCGTATTTGATAGACAGGCGCGGAGCTTCGGCAAATACGGATGAAATATGTGCCGTTTTATTTGAAGATGAGGCGGGCAGGGAACTTAACAAGCATTATTTCAGAAACCTTGTTTCGGATTTAAAGAGAACGCTCGATAAAAACGGTGCAAAGAATGTACTTATAAAAACAAGAAACAGCTTTGCCGTGAATACGGATAATGTGGAGTGCGATTATTACAAATATTTAAACGGTGAGCCGAATGCATTAAACAGCTATTCCGGTGAATATATGATGCAGTACAGCTGGGCAGAAATGACGAACGGTTTTTTATACAGCAGTATGATGAAGAACAACGGAACGGAAAAATAACTTACTGAGGAAGTTTAGCGGATGAATAAAGAGGAAAAATATATAAAAGCAGCGGAAAGTCATTTTACGCAACAATATGTTTGAAAAGTGCAAGGATAAATAATAAAAAATGCTTTATAATATTGTTAAAGATAAAGCAGAAAGCTTTAGAACATATCAGCATGGGCATATGGCGGACAGATGCCTGTATAGTAAGGAGTGTACAGAAATGATTTTAAAGAAAACCGCGGCGGTTATTACAGCGGCTGCAGCTATCGGTGCATTTGCGGTTTCGGCAAGTGCCGAATGTAATGTGGATTATTCGACAGGGGTTATTAAATGGACATTTGAGAGTCCGGATACGGCATGGAATAACAAGAACGAAGATTTTGACCAGGGATTTTATTCGTATACGGATGGTATGACAAGGATAGGTGATGATGAGACAGATGCATTGGCACAGCTTTCATATGATAAGCTTATTATGAACAGTACCCAGAAAAAGGGAGGCGGTGCTCATTTAAGTGTGGGCGGAGGAATACTGACAGTTAATTACGAGGATTCTCATGTATATATTAAGGCTCCGGCAGACGGTGAAGTGGCGATTGTTAGAGGAAGTGCCAGTACTGCGAGAATATATAAATATGGTGGAAATTCAGACTATGAAGATATTACAAAAGTTACTTGTAAAAAGGATGAGATTTTTGTAATAGATAATACAGGAACTCCTTCCGGTAAAGGTCATGGAGAAGTTTCTTCGATAACCTTTACGCCGGATAAATCGACACAGTATTTTACACTTTCATCACAGAACGGTATGACTTATAAAGCTGCCGGAATGACAATGAATATGTACGGGAAAACCAAGAGCGGAAGTGTAGATATACCGGAATTTACGGCAGGAGAGGGAACAACCGTTGCGGCGGCTGTTTCAAATGTTCCGTCAGGTGCGGAAATTACAGCTATTGAGCTGAATTAAAAAAGGAGCGTGAAAGTATGAAAAAGGAATTTACAGTTCCGTCTATGCATATATCAAGATTTTTGAGTGAAAATATAATAACAACAAGCGGATTTTCAGGTACGACAAAAGATAACTATGATAACGCAGATAAACAGCTAACACTTGATTTTAAGAGCTTTTTCGGAAGCGAAAATTAAAACAGGTATATATCGGCACGTCTTCTCCTCTCTCTTTTACTTAGTGTCGGTTTATGAAGTATAAATTATATGATAAAGCGAGTACAGCAAAAAATATTTGGCTGTACTCGCTTTGTTTTTATGTATGGTAAATTTGTCAATATTCCATCAGCTTCAGAAGAGACAAAGCTTGGTTTGACAATTGATGTTATTGCGGGGGAATTTACCATGGAGCGGGGCAGCCGCATATACGAATATTATACCAAGCAATTCATCTGATACGGACAAATGGATTGAAAAGCTTATTTCGGTTGGCATTTTAGGTATAAAATACAGAGGAAAACATCAAAATTTAATGGAAAAAATAAAAAAGTGTTGATAATTATAGAAAAAGTAGTATAATTAAATAAAAGGATAAGGCAAAGATTTTATGCTAAAGAATTTTAAGTGGAATGAAAGAGAGAATTTAGAAGAGGTCAGGAATATATGCGGAGTTTAATTGATGATAAAACCGAAAAACTCATTTCAGAAATGAATGCTGGCAGTATAG